>JAFYMA010000161.1 GCA_017556845.1 Clostridia bacterium
AAAAATAAGGCAGATTAACTGATGAAAAAAGAACGCCAATATGAAATTGTCGATGGCAGGATCGTTCCAAAAGAGGATAACAGCTCTTTGAAGGAATCTCCTCTTGCAAACTTCTTTGAAGAGGACGACGCAACGGATAATACAGAAGCGTTTGAAAACGCCAAGGCGAATTTCGAACAAAAAAAATCTAAAGAGCGTATAACGAGTATAATCGTCGCAGTATGTGCCGTTATGCTCTTTACCGTCGGAGTGCTTGCTTTTGCGTTCCCGCTAAAGACTGTAAGCGTGCAGGGGCAAACGCAGTATGACACACAGCAGATAATTGAATACGCACAGCAGCTTGCGGGCGGTAATGTCATTCTCGCAAACAAAAGCTCCATAGAAAGCGGATTGCTTAACAGATTTACACGCTTGAAGAGCGTTGAGATCATAAAGGATTATCCGAACGGAATCACGGTGGATCTTACGGAGGATACTGCGAAATATTACGTCAGCATCGACGAAGAGTATTATTTGCTTGCAGACGATCTGCGCATAATGCAGCGTACGCAGGACGAGAACGATACAAAAGATCTTCTGTTTCTGGAAACGGACGGAATAAGTGCAGCTCTTACAGGCAGTGAACTCGAATTTTACGCATCGTACCAAAAGGAATATGTAAAGGAAGTTCTGTCTGAGATCTCCGATCACGCAATGTATGACGGCGTGGTTTCCGTTGATATGACGGACAAGTTCAATATAAAGCTTGATTATGACGGCAGATTTACGGTAATACTCGGAATAGGCGAAAGCATCGGTACGAAAATGTCGCTTGCTATGGCGTATATACAAAGCATTCCCGAAAATGAAAGAGGAATAATAGACTCTTCCTCAACAGAAAAGGGAAGTTACATTTCACTGATGAAGTAAAAAAATATTTCTAATTTGAAAATATTAAGGGGATAATTTGTAAATCCTGCGAGATGTTTTCAAAAAAAACTTGCATTTAACGAAAAAACATATTATTATATATCCGATAAAATGTCAAATTATACGCAGCGTACAGATCTTCCGGTCTTAGCTGTGCGGCGGATGCTTTCCACTTTGCGTGCACCGTCGGAGAAAAATACATAAAGCAGGTGGAGAAGGAGAAAAAAATGGGATACGAACTTGACGCCGGAATAGACAGCGTAGTAAAAATCAAGGTTGTAGGTATAGGCGGTGGCGGTAATAACGCTGTAAACCGTATGATCTCGTCCAACGTTGGCGGTGTTGAATACATCGCTGTAAATACCGATAAAATGGTGCTTTTCAATTCAAATGCACAGCAGAAGATACCGATAGGTGAGAAGATCACAAAGGGTCACGGTGCAGGCGCAAATCCTGACGTGGGCTCACGCGCAGCAGAAGAAAGCGTTGAGGAGATAACAGCAGCGATCGAAGGCGCTGATATGGTATTTGTTACCGCAGGTATGGGCGGCGGTACGGGTACAGGTGCTGCTCCCGTCGTTGCAAAGATCGCAAAGGATATGGGCATACTTACAGTAGGTATCGTTACAAAGCCCTTTGCTTTCGAAGGTAAAAGACGTATGGATCAGGCTGAAGCGGGTATTGCTCGCCTCGGTGAGATCGTTGACTCTCTTATCGTTATCCCTAACGAAAGACTGAAGCAGGTTTCGGATACACGCATCACGTTGGCAAACGCATTTGACGTTGCTGACGATATACTTCGCCGCGGTGTTGCCAGCGTTGTTGAGCTTATCAACGGCACGGGCACTATCAACCTCGACTTTGCTGACGTTACAACGATCATGCACGATGCCGGATACGCTCATATGGGCGTTGGCTCTGCAAAGGGTAAGGACAAGGCAGAAACAGCAGCTCGTGCGGCTATTTCTTCACCCCTTTTGGAAACATCTATCACAGGTGCAAGAGGTATTATCATCAATATCACAGCTTCTCCCGACATCGGTCTGGAGGAGATCGACGTTGCGTCCTCGATGATCAGCGCAGAGGCTCATCCCGATGCAACCGTTATCTGGGGTGTTGCGTTTGACCAGACGCTTGAGGATGAAATGCGCATCACTGTTATCGCAACAGGCTTTGACGGTGCTGTAAGAAATACGACAGTTAAGGTTCCCGAAGCAAGAAAGGCACCTGCAGCAGCACCCGCAACACAGCCCGCACCCGCTGTTGAAGTTAAGGCAGATGAGGAGACGATCGCTCAGGATGAGTTTGATTATCTCATTGATATGCTGAAGAAAAAGAAGAATAACGATTGATCGTTATAAGGTGATATTTCAGAAAAGGAGGTGGATCGGTTTGTCAACTGACAGTAGTCGATTATGTATAAAAGCAGATCGGTCCGCATCCTTTTTTCGTACAAAGCAATAAAAACCGCACCGTAAGTGCGGTTTTGCGCCGTTTGATAAAGGACGTTTGCCGTTTTGTTTGATTACATAATAAACATAGCTGTAAATTCAGGGCTTTGTTATTACGCTTGAACAAAAAGGTAAACGCCTTTTTTTGCGCCTTGATGAAGCCTTCTGCGAAGAAAGGATGCTTTATTATGATAACGTATTATATGTCAACGGAAAATACACTTTACAAAAGCGATACCTTGGAGCAGGGCTGCTGGATATACGCAGTTGCTCCGACAGATGCTGAAATAGGCGAGATCGCTGAAAAAACGGGAATAGAATCTGACGTTCTTAAGGCGGCGCTTGACGAAGAGGAAAGAGCAAGAATAGAGCTTGACGAGGGCGTAACGCTTGTGGTGTTTGATACGCCGATAGCGTCAAAGGATGAAAATAACGTAGTAACGTATTCAACGATCCCTGTCGGAGTTATTTCAACCAAGAATTATTTTATCACC
>JAFYMA010000162.1 GCA_017556845.1 Clostridia bacterium
AATCCTGACCTTCCTTATCCATTCCGAAAGCGCCCCAGGAGCTCGGACGGTAGATCTTTTCCTCGTCTACGTTATGCATACAAACGGGTATGCGGAGCATAGAGCACATTGTGATAAGATCCGCGCCGATGTGTCCGTAGGAAATAGCACCGTGGTTTGCACCCCAGTTGTTCATTACCTCGTATGCAGTCTTGAAGGGACTTCCCTCAATTCCGTCACAGCGGGGAGTGAACCATGTGCAAGGCCACGTGGGATCGGTTCTCATCATCAGCGTCTTTGTAACGTCATCGGGAAGCTGTACAGTCCAGCCCTCAGCGATCTGAAGCACAGGACCGAGTCCCTTAACGAGATTCAAGCGGATCATTGTAGCGGGCATTTCGGCACGCGTTGTAAATGATGATGAAAATCCGCCGCCTCGGAAATATCCGTTATCTGCTGCGGGCCAGGTCGTAGCTGAGGTCATCTTTTTGATATCCTCTTCCGTAACCTCCCACCATTTCTTCATTACGGGCTCACCGTTTTCATCACGGCATTCACCGCAAGCATCAAGTGCTGTTGCACCGGAATTTATCAAATGTATAAAGCCGCCGTTTTCCTTTGCGATGCCTGTTATATCGTATCCTGAAGCTCTCTTGCAGGCTTCCGCAGACCAATATGTACGTACGTCTGAGAACATCTGCGCACGGTTTGTTAAAAGCTTCATAAAGAGCATACCGATGCCGTTGAGCACGTCGTTTTCCGTTGCGAGAATATAAGGCTCACGAGCACCGTTGTGGTCAAACGTAGAGTTGAGAAGCGCTTCGGGAAAATCGCAGTTGGGGTAGAAGTCTGTCCACTGTCTTTGACCCTGGAAGCCGCCCGCAATAGCGTTGTGACCGACCATTTCTTCCTCTCTGCCTTCGGGAAGATTGGGATTACCGTTGAAAAGGTCCTTAATTATGCAGTACATTTTTGCAAGGAAATCCCACTGCTCAGCCTTCTTTTCATCGGATGTCTTAACGAAATCGGGATTCTTGTCCCATCCCTCCTTGCAGTTTTCGGCTATCCAGGTCTTAGCTCTTGCGACCTCGTCAGCATCGTATATTCCTTCACTCATTCGGCGGATTATTTCAACCTCGTCAACTGATTCAACTCTCATTCCGAGATATTCTTCTATAAACGCAGGATCTATTATTGAACCGCCTATGCCCATACAGATAGATCCGATCTGCAGATACGATTTGCCTCTCATCGTCGCAACGGCAACTGCGGCACGTGCGAAGCGGAGCAGTTTCTCCTGAACGTCCTCGGGAATATCCGCCACCTCATCAAGATTTTGAACGTCGTGACCGTAAATGCCAAATGCGGGAAGTCCCTTTTGTGCGTGCGTTGCAAGAACGGAAGCCAAGTATACGGCGCCGGGACGCTCTGTTCCGTTAAATCCCCAAACGCCCTTTATCGTCATCGGATCCATATCCATCGTTTCAGAGCCGTAGCACCAGCAGGGAGTTACGGTAAGTGTTATGTCAACGCCTTCTTTTTTGAATTTTGCAGCACAAGCGGCAGACTCTGCCACACGGCCGATAGTTGTGTCAGCGATAACTACCTTAACAGGATCGCCGTTTGAATAACAAATGTTTTTCTCAAAAAGTGCCTTTGCAGCCTGTGCCATCGCCATCGTCTGATCTTCAAGTCCCTCACGAACCTTCAGCGGTCCTCTTCGGCCGTCGATGGTAGGACGGATGCCTATAACGGGATAATCCCCGATAAGTCTGTTCTTTGCCATAAATTTTCCTCCGATTATCGTAAAATTCATTATGTACGAGTTTATTATACAAAGTAAAACGTTTTTCAAAAAGTATGATAACACAAAAAAAATCACTTGTCAACAATCATTTTTCATTACAAAAAGCTATAATTATTGGAAATAGCTATTGCAAAGGCCCTTTTTTATGTTATAATGAATTGTAACTTATAATCAATGAAGGTGCTTTAAGATGTCGATCGTATACGGAATTATCGCCGTTATCTCACTGTGTATGGTAGGAACGTGCGTTATTATGGATAAAAAACGTGATATATGGCTTCTTTTGGTATTCGTGTCTGTATCTCTGTGTAATCTCGGATACTTTATGATATCAATTTCAAAGGTTCTTGACGATGCCTTGAATTCAAACCGTATATCTTATCTCGGCAGTGTGTTTCTGCCGTTCTTTCTGTTGATGATGGTGCTTCGGTTTTGCAATATCAAACGCAACAATAAGCTTACGGTGGCTTTGGCGGCGTTGGGTATCGTAATGCTTGCCATCACCACGAGCCCCGGTATTCTGCCGATATATTACAGTACCGTTGACATAGAATTTGTAAACGGAACTACAAAGCTCGTTCGTACATACGGACCGCTTCATATGTTGTACTACGTTTATCTTATCGGATATATGCTTTCCATGATCTGCGTAGCACTGTACGCTGTCGCAAAGAGGAAGATCAAATCACGCAGCCATGCGGTATTGCTTTTATGCGCAGTGTTCTGTAATATTATTATCTGGCTGATTGAACAGCTTTTGCCGCGTGGATTTGAATGGCTTTCGTTATCTTACATTATTACAGAATGCCTGTTCCTTGCGATCTACCGATCCATGCAGAAGCAGGGATTGATGGATCTTGAGGAAAAAACACAGTCGTACACCGTCAACATACTTTTATCAATGTTTCTTTTGCTTTTCGCAAACTTTGTGCGTATTGCAACGAAGGAAACGACGGAGCTGATGTACGTAACGGCGCAGGTGGTTGTAATTGCGATATATATAGGAATTCTTGTGTTCTGGTCATCGTCGGTTTACGATCGCATCGTAAACAAGACGATCCGCCGTTATCTTATTACACTTGCGAGCTTGATGATAATATGGATGCTCATGCGCACGCTCAGACACACGGGATTTCGTTATATTTTCCCATTCGGACAATGGTGCTGGTACGCTTATTATATCGCTATGATACTGATTCCGCAGGTCAGTATGATGGCGTCGAAATATATAAGCAAGCCTGAAGATTACCGTCCGGATCAAAAGTGGTATCTGATGTATATACCATCGCTTGTGTTGCTTATAGGTATTCTCACCAACGACCTGCACCAATGGGCTTTCCGTTTTCACCTTGGCTATGAAGCCGGCTGGGACAGCTATAAGCGAGGCTTTTTGTATTACGCCGCTGTCATCTGGATATTCACCTGTATTGCGATTATGATCATACAGATCGTGAAAAACTGTCGAATACCGGGTGCAAAGAAAATGATATGGCTTCCGGTAGCAATGCTTTGTGTAGGTTCTCTTTATACTATCCTTTATACAGTTGACAGTGATCTTTTCGGATTTATCGAGGTAACTGCCGCACTTTGCTTTACGGTCGTTGCTATTTGGGAAAGCTGTATCAAAACGGGACTTCTTCCGTCAAACAGCCACTACGAGGAGCTTTTGAAGTGTTCGGAATTGGGAGTGTCGGTCGTTGACAGGGAATTTGACGTGCGTTACCGATCTGATGATGCTGTTACGTTAACCAAAGACGAAATGAAAAAAGCTGCATACGATCCTATAATGCTCGAAAACGGTATCCGCGTATCAGGATCGGTTATAAAAGGCGGATATACTATATATCAGGAAGATATTTCCGAATTGCTTGAAATTCTTGACGAGCTTAAAGAGCTGCGTGAAGAGCTCAAGGATGCAAACACCGTAACGATGCATAATTATCAGATAAACAAGCGCATACGTACGCTTGCTGAAAAGAACCGTTTGCACGATGAGCTGCATAAGCAAACGTCGTTACAGATAAATCTTCTTAACGATTGGCTTATAAAGCTGTCACAAACGGAAAATGCAGATGAAAAGCGTGATCTTCTTCGCAGAATAGTAGTGGTCGGCACTTATCTCAAGCGCCGTAACAATCTTGTTCTGATAAGTGAACAGGACGGATCTGTCAAAAATAAGGAATTACAACTCAGCATAGATGAAATGATTACAAATCTGCGTATTGCAGGTGTAAATTGTGCCGCATCGGTTATGTGTGATACAAATATTCCATCCGATGTTGCAATGCAGCTTTTTGATTTTTACGAATATGTGGTAGAATATGCTTTTGACGGACTTTCATCCTTGCTCGTTCGTTTCTTTAACCGAGAAACCAGCTTTTACTGCTGTGTTGATGCCGTGTGCAGTCTTGATCTGACGCATATTGCCACGGATACCGTATCGGTAAGTATAACTGATGACGGCTTCTATACACTTTCATTCAAAACGGAATGGAGGGCGGCAAAATGATGAGCTATTTTTGTGAGGTCGGAACGCTTCTGCAGATAATCCTGCTCGTGTTCAGTCTTCTTACCGTTATGATCCTCGTGGGAAGCTGTACCCTTTCTTTCAGATACGATCAAGGCGTACGTAAGCAATTACGTCAGGTTGCCTTACTTCTTCTCAATTCTGTTATGTACATAATGATGCAGGTGGACAGCCGTATCACCGGGGCAGAGCATAATCTGCACCTGCCTTATGTGATCGTTTTTCTGATAACATCTGTGTCGTTTGCCGTCGGTGTGTGGCTGTTTTTGCTTGAAACAAAAAACAGAAAAACGATAAACAATACCTCTATCAAGGAAGCGTTTGACAATTTGCCAACGGGCGTTTGCTTCTTTAATAAAGCGGGATTGCCCGTACTTTGCAATCTGACGATGCACCGTTTTTCGTTTGCCGTCTGCGGCAATGATATACAGTTTATTACAGACTTGCAAAAATGTCTTGAAGATGATTTTACTTTTATTGACGGAGTTGTAAGGGATGGAAAGATATTTACCTTGAAGAATGGAAATGCGTGGCAGCTTGAACGGCGGCAAGTAACGGATGAATACGGAGAGATATTTACGCAGTTTGTGGTTTTTGACGTTACAAGCCTGCAGGCTAACCGCATTGAGCTTACCGCAGAAAACGAACAGCTTCGCCGTACACAGGCAGAGCTGCAAAGACTTTCCGAAAACGTTGTCACCGTAACGCGCGAGGAGGAAATACTTAACACAAAAATGCGTGTGCACGATGAAATGGGCAGATGTCTTGTCGAAGCACGTAAATATCTTTGTGATAACAGCAAGTGTATTCCCGAAAGTGTGGTACGTTCGTGGAAAAGAGCCGTGTCGATGCTCAAATACAACAACGAAACAGATGATGAGGATATGATGTGTCAGATACGCAAAACGTGTAAGTCGCTGGGCCTTTATTTTATTCAGTCCGGAGAGCTTCCGGAAAACGACGATATGGCGTATCTTCTTACATGTGCCGTGCGGGAATGTGTTACAAATGCCGTGCGGTATGCGCAAGCAAGTGAGCTTTATGCGGAATTTACCGAAGATGAAGAATGTGCGTCGGTTTCCGTTATGAATAACGGAAAACACCCCGAAAAGCCGATATCAGAGGGCGGCGGACTTTCAACATTGCGTAAAAGAATTGAACGCTCGGGCGGAGTGATGACGGTGCAGTCATTTCCAAGGTTCAAACTTACAGTAAGCGTTCCGAAGAAAAAAGGAGGGATATTATGATAAGGGTACTCATTGTTGAAGATCAGAGAATGGCGCAGGAGAATATGGAAGCTATAATAAATGCAAGTGAAAATTATACCCTTGTTGGAAGTATTCCGAATGCTGCAGACGCAGAGCTTTTCTGTATGCGTGAGGCGATAGACCTTATACTTATGGACGTA
>JAFYMA010000163.1 GCA_017556845.1 Clostridia bacterium
GGACGGCCGCAGTATCTCGTTCCGTACAGCTTCGTCATATGAGGCACGACGGTGAACATATCGCCGAGTGCTACGCGCTTTTCAGCCTCCTTTTTGCTCTTTGCACCGATGTCGATGAAGAATTTATCCGATTTCAGATCGCTTGCCTTAGTGCCCTCCTCGTACGCCAGCACACCCTTTACACCCTTTGACGATACTACCGAGCAGTATGCGTATGCGATAAAGTCAATACCGCCGACGGGTGCTATGCGGATAAGTCCGTCGTCCTGAATGAACATAGATATAAATCCGATCTCGTCAGCGTGAGCGCAAAGCATAACGCGCTTTGCATCGGGATATTTCGATCTTTTAAGGCAAATGAGATTGCCGAGTGCATCGTATGATATTTCGTCAACGTACGGGGAAATTTCGTTTTCTATCAGCTTCGTCACACGGCTCTCGTCCGATGTGACACCGCCCGTCATCATTATTTTTTTAAGAAAATCAACCATTTCAAAGCTCCTTTATATATCGTTCAAGGCTACCGCATAAGCAAAATCGACTGCGGAATAATAATCGTCCATATTGATAACACAGCAGGCTGTGTGGATATATCTTGACGGTATTGAAAGCGTTGCGCACCGCACGCCGCCTGATGCCTTGTGTATGCCTCCTGCATCGTTTCCGCCCGAAACGAGCGTTTTTATCTGGTATTTAAGACCGTTTTTCGCTGCAAGATCCATCATAGCCTGTACGACCTGCTTGCGATATACGGTCGAGTGATCCATAAGTGAAAGGCTTACGCCCTTTGACAGATGCGATACCTGCTTGTGCGGCGGAACGTCGGGCACGTCAGCGACGGCAGTACATTCGAGTATCAGGGCAAAATCGGGCTTTATACGCTCGCTTGCCGTTACGGCGCCGCTTCTTCCGACCTCCTCACGCACGGTAAATGCAAAATACAGAGTATTTTCGGGGGTAATTCCGTTTTCCCTTATGCGTTTTATAACCTCGCACATAACGCAGCAGCCTGCTCTGTCGTCAAGTGCCTTTGCCTTGATAAATCCGTTGCCGAATTCTATAAATTCCGAATCAAACGTACCGTACGAGCCGACGGGCAGACATTCAAGCGCCTGCTGCTTACCGTCAGCGCCGATATTTACGTGCATATTTTCAAGAGGGATATACTCGCCTCTTTCCTTTGCGCTCTGGCAGTGGATCGCCTTTGAGTCTATGACGCCCTTTATTTTTTCGCCGTTTTTGCCAAGAAACGTAACCCGCCTTGCGCATAACGCACCAAGGTCGATACCGCCGACGGTGTGAAAGTACAGACAGCCCTCGTCATCCGCCGTACGTATCATAAAGCCTACCTCGTCCGTATGGGCGCAGATCATAACGCGCTTGTCCGTTTTGCCGTTTATTTTGATTATCAGATTGCCGAGCGCATCCGTTATCATCTCGTCTGCGTATGCGCCGACCTGCTCTTTAATTATCTGTACGACCTCAGATTCGCATCCCGACGGGCCGAATGCACAGCACAATTTTTCCAAAAGCTGCTTACTGTCCATTTATTTCACCAATACGTCTTTTATAAAGCCTGCTGTAAGGCGGGCGGTATATTCAACGTCCTTTATATCAATTATCTCCGAATACGTGTGCATATTGAGCAGCGGAATGCTCATAAGCACCGTGGGAATACCTACGCTTACCGTCGGTATATCGTTGCCGTTCGTTCCCGTATTTGCGCCGTCGCAGGCAAGACTGTACGGAATATCGCTTCGCTCAGCATACGATATAAGACTGTCAACGGCGTTTTTTTCAAGAATTGCCGAAACGGATATTTCAGGACCGTGAGCCATAGGCGACGAGGAATAAACGGTATTTTTCTCCTCGGGTATTTCAGCACCCGTAACGTCAAGCACTACGGCATAGTCGGGGGCGAAATTATACGCGCCGACAACGGAGCTTTTGCCTATCTCCTCACGGGATGAAAGCATAACGGCAAGCTCGATATCGCACCCGTCAAGCATTTCTGCTGCCATAACTGCACATACGATACATATTTTATCGTCAAAGCCCTTGCCGCAAAGACGGCCGTTTTTAAGCTCGGTCATACTGTATCTGAACGATACGGCACAGCCTATGCGAACGCCGAAGCGTTCAAGGTCGTCCTTGGTGTAGCCCGTGTCGATATACAATTCGTGTATCTGCGGCGGCTTTTTTTCCGTCTTTAAATGCGGGGGAGTTGAGCAGATAACGCCGTATATCTCTTTGTCCGCATGCACTGTCACCTCACACGGCTGAAGTATCTTGCAATCTATTCCGCCGACGTTTATAACACGCAAAAATCCCTCGTCGGTAACATCCGATACGAGAAATCCGACCTCGTCCATATGGGCGTCTATCAGTATTCTTTTTGCGTTTTCGCTTTTTGCGTGCCTTATGAGAATGAAGTTTCCTGCTCTGTCGCATATAAGCTCGTCAAAAAAGCGTTCTTTTATTTCTTTTATCACGTCAAGAGCGTTTTCCTCACTGCCCGAAACGGTAACATGGCGCGTAAGACGCTCGCAAAGGCTTTTTACGTTTATCATTTTTACCTCATTTAAAATCGTTTACTATCTTTTTAAAGGTGTTTCCCCTGTGCTCAAAGTTGTCAAACGCATCAAAGCTGGCGGCGGCGGGGGAAAGAAGCACGATATCGCCGTCCTTTGCAATGCTCCTGCATTTTTCAACTGCCGAGGTAAATGCGCTTTCACTGTATATCTTTATCTTATCGGGCGTATATTCCGGGTGAGATACTATCGCAGAATATATTTTTTCAGCGTTTGCACCCGTCAGCACAACTGCCTCAGCTTTGTCAAATAGCGGCTTTACAAGCGGCTCGTACGGGATATTTTTATCGTAACCGCCGAGTATCACTATCACGCCCTTATCAAAGCAGGACAGCGCTGCAATCGTTCTCGTTGGGCTTGAATCTATTGATGAATTGTAGTATTTTACCCCGTCAAGCTGACGGATAAATTCGCACCTGTGGGCAACTCCGCCGAACGTCCTTGCTACCGTTCTTATGCTTTCGTCCGATACGAGTCCCGATAATACGCCGATCGCCGCCATATAGTTTTCAGCGTTGTGGCGTCCGGGGATCATAATTTCGCAAAGCCTTACGATACGGCTTTCGGAGCTTTCATCGTACCGAACTATATAACCGTCCTTTATATATACTCCGCAGGGTGACGGCGGCTTTTCTTCTGACGAAAAATAAACCGTTTTTCCGTTGCCTGCCATATTTGCGGTTATGGGACACGCGGCATTCGTTACGAGCAGACCCGTGTTGTCCTGATGAATGAAAATATTCTTTTTTGCGTTGGTGTATTCGTCCATATCCGTATGCCAGTTCAGGTGATTTGGCGAGATGTTCGTCACAACGCACCGCTTCGGCGAGCGTGTCATCGTCTGAAGCTGGAATGAAGAAAGCTCAATTACGGCGTAATCGTCCTTTTTCATTTCTTCAACGCGGGGCAAAAGCGGCGTGCCTATGTTTCCGCCGAGGAAAACGCGCTTGCCGTCCGCCTTGAGTATTTCCGATACGAGCGTCGTCGTGGTAGTCTTTCCGTCGCTTCCCGTTATCGCTATCATATTGCACGGGCAAAGCTCAAAGAAAAGCTCCATTTCCGAGGTGAGATAAGCACCGCCTTCAACGGCTTTTGCTATATGCTCCTCTGTATGACGGATACCTGGCGAGCGGAATATTATTTCTCCTTCGAGAGACGACAGATATTCGTCTCCGCATATTACCCTTGCGCCCTTTTTTTCAAGTGCTTCATACTTTTCCTTTGCATCGTCATACGGCTTTTTGTCGCGTGCCGTTACGATGGCACCTGCCGAAAGCAAAAAGTCAACGAGCGGTATATTGCTTACGCCGAGGCCGATAACGTCGATGCGCTTGCCCTTGACGGCGTTTTTGTATTCACTTACTGTCATTGTAGATTCTCCGTTCTTACGTCTGTGACGTTGTGTTTTTTATTATACTACACTTAACTGTAATATTCAAGGGGAGAGAACAAAAAAATAACGCGTTATATAAGGAGAAAAAAATAATATTTTTTCGTTTTTGGTATTGAAAACGGCTGTGTGAAATGATATAATGGATAAAATCGTATTTAACGAAAGGAATATTCCCAAAATGCAGATAACAGTTTCCAACAGAGCTTCAACGCTGAAGCCCTCAGCTATAAGAGAGATATTCAAGTCGCTTACGGACCCGTCGGTCATATCCTTTGCCGCAGGCAATCCGTCACCTGAAAGCTTTCCCGTTGCGGATATGCAGCGTTTTGCAAACGATATATTTGAAAATAACGCAAATACCGCACTTCAGTACAGTATAACGGAGGGATATATCCCGTTGAGATCCGCTATTCTTGAAAGACAGAAAAGCAAATTCAACATCGGTAAGGATCACGACACCGTTCTCGTTATGACGGGCGGTCAGCAGGGTATAGAGCATACGTGTAAGATGCTGTGCAACGAGGGCGACACGGTAATATGCGAGGAGCCTACGTTTATAGGTGCATTGAATGCGTTCCGTTCATACGGCTGCCGTCTTGCAGGCGTTCCCATGGACGATGACGGAATAAATATAGAAAAGCTGGAGCAGGCTTGCAAAGATAACCCCAACGCAAAGATAATATACCTCATACCCACGTTCCAGAACCCCACGGGTAAGACCATGAGCCTTGAAAAGCGTATAGCGTGCCTTGAAATTGCGAAAAAGTACGGCCTTTTCATTCTTGAGGATAACCCCTACGGCGAGCTTCGTTTTTCAGGTGAGGACGTTCCCACTATAAAGAGTATGGACACGGAGGGCAGAGTTATATACTGCAGCTCGTTTTCAAAGATACTTTCCGCAGGTATGCGTGTCGGATTTTTGATCTTGCACGAGGAAATAGCGGGCAAAATAGCGATATTGAAGCAGATATCCGACGTTCACACGAATATCTTTTTCCAGATGATGTGCCATAAATTCCTTACGGAATACGACCTTGATGCGCATATCGAAAAGATAAAGAAGCTGTACGGCAGAAAAGCGGGCCTTATGCTCAAATGCCTTGACGAGTCAATGCCCGAGGGCTTTACATACACAAGACCCGACGGCGGATTGTTCATCTGGGGCGATATGCCGAAGACGATAGATCCCAAATCGTTTATAAAGGAGCTTACGGAAAACAAGCTGGCGGTAGTGCCCGGTGCGACGTTTATGTGCGACGGTGAGGCTGTATGCCACGGCTTCAGAATGAATTATTCCACCCCGTCCGACGAGCAGATAATCAAGGGCGTTGACATTCTTGCGACAGTAGCGAAAAGGAATTTGAAATAATGGAAAACACACAGAACAAGAAAAGAATTTTTTCGGGTGTACAGCCCAGCGGAAACCTTACGATCGGAAATTATCTCGGCGCTATCAAGAACTGGACAACACTGCAGGACGATTACGAGTGCCTTTACTGCGTAGTCGATCAGCACGCTATAACGGTGCGTCAGACCCCTGCCGATCTCCGCAGAAGAACGTATGAAATAATGGCAATATACATTGCGTGCGGTCTTGATCCCGAAAAGAATATAATGTACGTGCAAAGCCACGTTCCCGCACACACCCAGCTTTCCTGGGTGCTTAACTGCTATACGATGTTCGGTGAATTGTCAAGAATGACTCAGTTCAAGGATAAAAGCTCGAAAAACGCCGATAATATAAACGCAGGCCTTTTCACTTATCCTACGCTTATGGCGTCCGATATTCTGCTTTATCAGGCTGATCTTGTGCCCGTGGGCGAGGATCAGCGTCAGCACATCGAGCTTACGCGCGATATTGCAGCACGCTTCAACTCCGTATACGGCGATACGTTCAAGATACCCGAGCCGTACATAACGAAGGGCGCAAAGATAAACTCCCTTGCAGAGCCGACAAAAAAAATGAGCAAATCCGATCCTAACGCCAACGCATACGTATCGCTGCTTGACAATAAGGACGAGATAATAAAAAAATTCCGCAGAGCCGTAACGGACAGCGACGCCGTCGTATGCAGAGCAGAGGGTAAGGACGGCATAAACAATCTTATGACGATATACTCCTGCTTTACGGGCAAAACGGACGAGGAGATAGTAAAGGAATTTGAGGGCAAGGGCTACGGCGATTTCAAGCTCGCAGTAGGTCAGGTATGTGCTGACAGTCTTGCTCCCATACAGGAAGAATTTGAAAGACTTATGAAGGATAAGGCGTATTTGGAGCAGATATTCAAGGCAAATTCGGAAAAAGCCGCATATCTTGCAAGAAAAACGCTTTCCAAGGTCTACCGCAAGGTCGGCTTTGTTCAGATCTGATAAAATACGGGGCTGCCGCCGTAAAGACGGCAACTCCGTTTTTGCTTTTTAAAATATCCCTATTGCAAACAATAAGGCAAGCAGGAGGATAAGATCGTTTTCTCCGTCACTCGACATAAGCAAAAGGGCTATTCCTATCAAAAGCAGATCCTCCGTTTCAAGCCTTTTTCCTGCCTTGCATACGTCAGGCTTCGGCTCTTCGGTCTTATTCGGCTTTTGGTATTTCTGCTCGCTTTCTTCGCTTCTGTAAAGCGTGCCGCTGTAATTTTTGGGCATCTGCGATCTGTCCGGGAAGCTACGGCTATACATTCTCAGCTCCTTTATCATCGTTGAAAATTCCCGCAATGCCCGCAAGGGCCATAATTCGCAGGATCTTGTCTATTCTCTCACGCTTGTCATCTGACAAAAACGGCTTGAGCGCACGCAAAAGCTCTCCGCGCTTATCGCTTTTAGGCAATATGTCGGGTATGGCGAAGGACTGTATGGCATCTGCCGCTTCCGCTGTTTTTTCGGTGATCTGCTTCGGATCCGACTTATCTGCAAGCGAGCTTATGACGGACATCATTCCCTTAAGCCTTTCAGGATCGGACAGCACTGCGTTGAGCTTTTCGGATAAATCTGCGTCCATATCATTCTCCGCTTTCGATATTGTCTTTGATTATTTGTGCGTTTTTCGTTCCGATGAGCGAAACGATCCTGTCTATATCCTTCTGGCTCATTGAGGATATACTGCTTTTGAGCTTTTGGACGTCGAGCTTCTGTGCGAGCTTTTTCGTATCTGCTCCGCATTCCGATGCAATTTTCAGTATTTTCATACGCAAAACGGTGTCATCGAGCTTGCCGAGCCGGTCAAGTGCATTTTTATCAATATTCATAAAACCGCCCCTTTCAGAATTGTTCTTACGTTATGAATAATATGCACAGGAAGGCGTTTTGTTGAGATAAATTTGAGAATTTTTTTAAAAAAGTATTCCTTTTTGCCGACGGCGGAAAAGAAAAGAGGTATTATATGAAGGTGCTTATATTTTCCGATTCGCACGGAAATATCCGATATATGCAGTGTGCGATAGATATTCATTACGATTGCGATTACGTATTGCATCTGGGCGACGGGGCGTCAGACGCCGATTATCTCGTTATTCCGAAAAACGCCGTATATATCGGCGTTAGGGGAAACTGCGACGTATATTCGGATGCTCCTGCCGAGCTTACAGAGTCCTTCGGCAAGGTGAAAACGCTTTTGTGCCACGGGCATAATTATTTTGTAAAATCGTCGCTTTCAGCGTACGAGGTGCACGCAAGAGCGCTCGGCGTAAGCGTTGCACTGTACGGCCACACGCACGAAAGACACCTTGAATACAGAAACGGTATATATTTTTTCAACCCCGGCAGTATAGGAAGACAGACGTCAGGGAGACATTCATACGGGCTTATGAGCATCTCAAACGGGCAGGTGCTTCTGTCGCACGGAGAGGTATAAGTTAAAA
>JAFYMA010000164.1 GCA_017556845.1 Clostridia bacterium
TACGAATAAATGAAACTTGTTATTGCAATAGTACCGAACGACGACAGCATAGTTGCAACATCTGCTCTTACCAAAGAAGGCTTTTTTGTAACGAAGCTTTCAACAACGGGTGGATTTCTGATGGTAGGCAACACAACTCTGCTTATAGGCACAGACGAAGAAAAGGTTCCCGCTATAAAGGAAATACTGAAAAAACACTGTTGCGGCAGAAAGCAGATCAACCCTTCAATATCTTCGTTCGGAAGAGGTATTGCTGACGGCGGTCTTGCAGAAGAAACGACTGTCGGCGGTGCAACGATGTTCGTTTTGAACGTCGAATCGTTCGAAAAAATATAACATACAAAAAACGCCTGACACGGTAAATACACAGCTCCGTTCAGATGTTTTCATTTGTAATATAATAAACGGCATAACCGCGATCGGTTATGCCGTTTGCTGTTACAGATACAAATTACACTTCTTCTGTTTCAAGGAAACGTTCGTAATTCTTGAGCTTCGTTTTATTGAAAACTCTGTATCCAAAAATAGATGATCCGATACCGGACATATCCTTGGACAGATAATACTCCGTATAGAACTGCAAAGGAATGATAGCCATATCTTCCATAAGAAGCTTTTCGGCTTCAGCGAGCTTCGTTGCTCTTTCTTCGGAGTACGGAGCAAGTGCCAAAGCTTCCTTTATAAGATTACTGTAAGCTTCACTTGCATATCCTGACATATTGGGAACGGGATCGTAATTGTTGTTAAGCGTATCACGTGCAGCGCCGCTGTATTCAATAGCAAAGGGAGCAAGCGTTCCGATCGCATCGGTGGAATTTGACTGATAATCAACCGAGATCACATCGTAATCGCCGGTCTTGTATGCCTCAGCGTATTCCTTGCGGTTAAGCGCCTTAACTGTAACACTGAATCCAAGCGCTTCCCACTTTTCTTCAGCATACTTTGCAACAAGCTCATCAACGCCGTTTACAGTATAATCGCGGCAAACGATCTTAATTGACTTATCGCCCGAAGCTGCCTTTGCAAGTGATTTTGCACTGTCAAAATCAGCGCTTGCGCTGATGACGTCGCCCTGAACGCCACGGAATGACGTCTTATATTTTGTGTTGTAAACGGGAGTGGGAACGATGCCGGTAGCCGCTGTATTGATGCCGCCCGTAAGAGCAACTATCTCGTTTCTGTCAAGCGCCTTTGACAGCGCTACTCTGACATCCTTGGAATCAAACAGCTCATTTTTGCGATTGAACATAAACGTATGAGTTGAGAACAGATCGCTCTTTTTCATATCGTCCTTATAATTTGCTATCTGATCCAAAGGCAGATTTGAAAGATAGAAGATATCTCCGTTATTGAACTGGTCGAGCAAGCCCTGTATACCTGCTCCATCCTTTGCAAAGTACTCATAATGAAGTATTATCTTATGGGGCTTAACGAACTTGAGCTCGTTTTCGCCGTCCTCGCCCTTAAGGCGATAATACTTGTTTCTTTCAAGTGTATACTGACCGTTAGCCTTTTCCTCGTCCATCTTCTTTATAGCAAACGGACCGTTTGTAACCATCATCGTTGCTTTTGTTGCCCAAGTGGTATCGTAAAGCATCTGGTCGTTTTCATCATACTGAACAACGCCGTCATCATCCGTAAGAGGCTTACTTACCTTATCCTCTCTCAGAGGAACAAGGGCGGGAGATGCGAGCAATTCAAGAAAATGATCGTAGTTGATCGCCTGTTCAAATTCGATCTCAAGAAGATCGCTGTCGGGAGCTGTTATACCGATATCGTCAACGCTGACGCCTGCCTGACCTTCCTTAGCGGGCTTCGCATTCTTTATATCGTACAAAAGAACTGCGGCATCGCTGGAAAAATCGGGAGTAAGAATACGCTTCCATGCGAAAATAAAGTCGTCAGCCGTAACAGCCGTACCGTCACTCCACTTCGTAGGCTTCAGCTCGATGAGCATTTTGTATTCGCCTCTGTCCTTGTCCTCATCAATGGTTATATCCTTAGCCATTGCATTTACGACCTTGCCGTTAGCGTCGATTCTCGTCAAGCCCTCGTACAAAAGGCCGAGTATCTTTACCGCATCGGAATCAACGTAAGCGGTAGCAGGGTCAAAATTTTTAATTTCGGAAGAAAGCAGCATATGTATTATTGCGCCTCTATCATTTTCCGCACGCGAGCATCCGACAAAAGCCGTAAGTGCGAAAACGGCACATAAAATCAGTGCAAGGATTCTCTTCATTTAAATGAACCTCCTTAGATTCAATAAATATAATAGTACTTTACCGTAGTATTATAGCATTAAATCTGTAGATAATCAATAATAAAAAATTAATTTTTATAAAGATTTATACATATGCACAAAAAATCTTTTTTAAATTAGCTAATTTGCACATATTTTCACATCATTTTCATTGTGCAAAGGGTTTGTCTGCTCAAGAATTAACCTTTAATGCGAAAATTATTTACGTTTATATACCGCAAACGCCAGACACAGACACATAATAATGCACGTCACCGCTCCTGACGTAAGGCTTATCGTACCTGCTTCCATTCCGCCGACCACACCGAAGAACGCAACGCATACAAGTACAACAGCAAGTGCCTTTGCCGCATTTGCGAGCATTGCATAAAGCGCCGTGCGCTTGAACGAAGCGGCGTGCGTATAGACCGCATTGAATATGTAGCAAAGAGCATACGCTGTATACTCAGCACCGAAGATCATGGCGGAAATAAATTCAACAAATCCTTCTGTCAGGATATGACCGAGTGCAACGCTCTTTTTCTCTTTGTATTCTCTGTATTTTACCGAAATATTGTTATTCATAAGCACCTCCAAAATTACCGAAATCGGTAGATTGTGATCGTATTATACACCAAAATCGGTAATTTGTCAATAGGAAAACGAGATTTTTTATAAAATTCGGAAAATCTACTTGACAAAACGGTAATTTTGAGTATAATAACGTATAGAAATTGGTAAAACTTATATTTCCGAACGGGGTTACTTATATGGATTGGTTACACGAGCTTAAGAGAATAAAGAACGAAAAAGGAATAAAAAACGATGAATTGGCGGAACGCTCCGGCATACCGCTCGGAACGCTGAACAAGCTCCTTGCAGGACAAACGGGCAGCGTCAAGCTTTCAACTATCATAGCTTTAGCGGAAGCCCTGCAGGTTTCTTTGAGTGAGCTGATAGGAACAGACGGCTATTCCGATGACGAAAAGGAATTTATCAAAAAGCTTCGTACGCTCGATGGCGAGGGCTTCAACAATGTTTCAAACTGCTTGCAAAAAGAATACGCGCGCACACTTGAAGCACGCAAAAAAAAGACCTCTTACGAGGTCGAGGATACCGCAGCGGTACATATTTTATTTTATGACGTTCCCGTTTCGGCAGGCTGCGGATATTACCTTGACAGCGACAAGGCTCAAAAAATAACTCTCTCATCAACGCCCGTTACGGAAAGGGCGGATTTCGCCATCCGTGTCAGCGGCGACAGTATGGAACCGAAGTTTTCAAACGGCGATATCGTAATTGTAGAATCGGGGAGCGACGTTCAGGTTGGGGAAATAGGTATCTTCGTTATCAACGGCGAGGGATATATAAAAAAATTCGGTTCTGACCGTCTCATCTCCCTTAATCCCGCTTACAGTGATATAAAAATAAAGCCCGATGACTCTTTCGAGTGCAAGGGGCTTGTTCTCGGCAAACTGAAAAAAAGCTTATAACAGCACCGCTCCGCCGATATCGACGGGCAAATCATCTGACAAATTTACGACTTCTGTGTCGGTTTCCGCACAGAAGTCTTTTATTTTTTTCCAATCGGCATGATGTATGAGATTTCCGAAAACAAACAGCCTTCCGTCATCATAAAAGGTCGCTCCTCCGATAAATCCGCTGTCATACCCCTTCAATTCTATTCCGCCCGGTGATATGACAAGCACGTTTTCTCCGTTTTGACGCATCACTTTTGCTATTGAAGGATCGGAAGTTACGGCGCCGTTTGCGGTTAAAGCTACCGAGCATTTTGCGTATCCTTGCTTTACATCTGATACGGCAATATTTCTTTTTTCGGCGTATTCGAGTATTTTCGGGCAAACGCTGTTACTTTTGCAATAAAGTGCTTTTTCCGTAAAAAAAGCGTTAAATAAAACGTCATTGGGATATTCGGCAAAATGGCTTTGCAATACGGTTTTTACCGAATATGAGCCAAAAATATCCTTATTTTCACGGTAATAATAATCGCACATAAGCATCTCTTTATCAAGAACGATCGCAAGCATATCCGCGTGCGATGATACGGGCTTTGAAAGACGCTGTGACGGGGGCATAATTACCGTTTTATATCCGAAATCGGACAGAGCTTTTGCAAAGCCCTTTCCACATTCACCGATAAACAGAGTTTTCATATTTTTCACCTTGTATAACGCAAAAAAAGAACGGTGCACCGTTCTTTTTCGTGTTTTGTTTTCTTTTCAAACAGACAGGCTTACGCTCTGCTTATTTTACCGGAACGGAGGCAACGGGAACAAACGGCCACAGTTCTTGTAGTACCGTCTACATTCGCCTTAACTTTTCTTATATTAGCCTTCCATGCTCTGTTTGTTTTACGGTTTGAGTGGGAAACATTGTGACCGAATGTAACACCCTTTCCGCATACGCAACACTTTGCCATAATTTACACCTCCCTGACGGAATCATATAATATCAAGCCCGTCAAACCACGGGCGAAGTCGAACGACAATTTTATACCGTTACAACAGACAACGACGATTATATCACATCAATTACAAAAAATCAATAGCGTTTTCAAAAAAATATCAATTAAATTGTGAATTTTTTTACAAATTATTGTTTTTAACTTCGAAATACACCGAAAAATTGCTCCGCGCAGCTTAAAAATATCCGTCAAACCCGCGTATGCTTACCTGACCTGAATTGATAGTCGCCCTCTCTCCGTCATCATAACGAACATCGAGAGAATAATCACGGTTAAGTCCGAGGACGACGGCGGTCTTCTCCGCACTTTCGGTTATCACCTTACAGCGCTTACCGATCGTCACGCAGTTTCTTTCGTATTCCTCAAAGCAATCCTCACCATTGTCAAACATCTCGTCCATACACTGAACGACGGAAAGCATAATACCGTTTATATCAAAGGCTTTTCCCGTTTGTATCAAAAGCGACGTTGCCTTATCGGCTATATCCTGCGGGAACGATTCTTTTCTTTGCAGAACATTTATTCCGACACCCACTATCACTCTGGGAGTACCGTTTTCAAATACCGACTGTGAGAGGATCCCGCAAACCTTTTTGTTGTTTATCAGCAGATCATTCACCCATTTTATCTGCAAAACGCCCTCTACTCCGCACGTTCTTTCCAAAGCCCTTTTAACCGCAACGGCACAGCGGGGTGTGACCGTATTGAGCTGATCGGCAGATTGATTTCTGAGCAGATACGACATATAAACGCCCTCGTTATCGGGTGAATAAAATGTATTATTTCCTCTGCCTCTGCCTGCCGTCTGTCTGCTTGAAGAAACCACCGTTCCGTGCGGTGCATCCTTCAGCTCCTTCAAGTACAGATTCGTTGATGAAACGCTGTTAAGAGTAATGATATTTTTCAAGCGTTCTGCGTGCAGAAGCGATTTATCGTTACGATCATTCATCACAAAACAACGGCGTTGAGTAATATCTGTCCGCAGAATCGGGCAATATTACAACGATATTCTTTCCTTGGTTTTCTTCCATACGAGCAAGCTCCAATGCCGCGTGCAACGCCGCCCCTGAGCTTATTCCAACTAAAAACCCCTCGTTTTTTCCGAGCAGCTTCGATGATGCTATCGCCTCTTCGGTAGTAACCGTCATTATTTTATCTATAACTTCGGTGTTTAATATTTCAGGAACAAATCCGGCGCCGATACCCTGCAGACCGTGCGCCCCCGCACGCCCCTGCGACAAAACGGGAGAGTCAGCGGGCTCTACTGCAACTATCTGAATATCCGGAATTTTTTCTTTCAGATATTCACCCGTTCCCGTAAGTGTTCCGCCCGTTCCTACTCCGCATACGAAAATATCAACGTTTCCGTCTGTATCGTCATATATCTCAGGACCCGTTGTTTTGTAATGAGCCTGCGCGTTTGCGGGATTTACAAACTGACCTGCCACAACTGCTCCGGGCGTTTTTCCGGCAATCCGATCGGCTTCCTCTATTGCACCCTTCATTCCGAGCTTTCCGTCTGTCAAAACGACCTGCGCCCCGTAAGCGCGCATAAGATTTATTCTTTCCTTTGACATCGAATCGGGCATAACTATAACAGCGTTATATCCTCTGCAGGCGCACACCGATGCTATTCCGATACCCGTATTACCCGATGTCGGCTCGATTATCGTTGCGCCCTTTGATATAACGCCCCGAGCTTCAAGATCGTTTATCATCTCCAAAGCCGCCCTGTCCTTCACGGAGCCCGTCGGGTTAAGGTATTCCGCCTTGACAAGAACGGTCGCTTTCGCACCAACCTTTTTTTCCGTTCTGCCAATATGCAAAAGCGGTGTTTTTCCTATCAAAGCATCTATTGAATCATATATTTTCATTTTTTATCCTTTCAGAAAAGCTCACCGTTTGTCCGACCTTAAAGCAGATATATGCTCAAAGGTAAATCCCCTGCGGAGAACTGAGGCTGTCGCCTTCTGTCCATCCTGCGAATCAGAGGTGAGCAAAAGATGAAGTATTCCTTTTTTACGCGCGTATTTTTCAAGGATCTGAACGAAATCGACCTGCTTATACACAGTCTTCATCGTCTTTTCTATGCAGGTGCGTTCAAAGCCCTTTGATACGAGCTTATCCTTTATTGCAAGAGGTCCTCTCATGTCCTTTATGCACGTTGATGCAACCGTCAAAGCGCATCTTTCCTCGTTTATATATCCTATCTGCTGAAGATACGCACTTGCATTTATTGCAGTATCGTTTTCAAAGCCCTTCATTTTCAGCTTTTGCGCAAGCGCTCGGCGTGACATATCGGAATACGACAAGAGATCTATTCCTTTTTTTATCGCCCGTGTCAGCTCCTCAAGCTCTGAAAGAAGATACATACCGTCATCGTCAAGCTCTGCTCCGAGCGTTATACCGTGAGTGCTCAAAAGTCGGGAGGATACGGCGCTCGTGCGCCGTTTCCCCCCGTTTTCAACAGTTATATCCGACGTACCGTCACCGTTAAGGCTTATATCTATGACGGTATATACAGACTTATCACTCATCGTCGCCGTTTATATCGAGCAGACGGATGTTGAAATCGTCATCATCCTCGTCCTCATCATCATCGTCAAGCTCGTACGCATCCGTCAACGAAAGGTCTATATCGTCCTTTTGTGATTTTATTTTTTCCTCAAGCTCCTTCATCAAGGCGGGGTGCGTTTCTATATACTTTCTTGTGTTTTCCTTGCCCTGTCCGAGTCTGTCGCCGTTGTAAGAGAACCACGCTCCGCTCTTGTCAAGTATGCCAAGCTCCACTCCGATGTCGATTATCTCGCTGGACTTGGATATTCCCTTACCGTAGAGTATATCAAATTCAGCTACCTTGAAGGGAGGAGCGACCTTATTTTTGACGACCTTGCACTTGATGTGGTTGCCGTACGTTTCGCCGCCTGATTTAAGGCTTTCCTGCTTGCGAACGTCTATTCTTACGGATGAGTAGAATTTAAGCGCTCTGCCGCCGGGAGTCGTTTCGGGGTTGCCGTACATTACGCCTACCTTTTCACGAAGCTGGTTTATGAATATTACTATGCAGTTCGTTTTTGCGATGGCTCCGGACAGCTTACGGAGCGCTTGGCTCATCAGTCTTGCCTGCAGACCTACGTGCGATGCACCCATTTCGCCGTCGATCTCCTGCTGGGGAACGAGTGCCGCAACAGAGTCAACTACAACAACGTCAACGGCACCGGAACGAACGAGCGCTTCCGTTATTTCGAGCGCCTGCTCACCGCTGTCGGGCTGTGAAACGAGCAACGAATTTATATCAACGCCGAGAGCCTTTGCATACACGGGATCAAGTGCGTGCTCTGCATCTATAAAAGCGGCTTCTCCACCCATTTTCTGCACCTCTGCGGCTATATGGAGCGCAACGGTCGTTTTACCTGAGGACTCAGGGCCGAATATTTCCACGATCCTTCCGCGCGGAACGCCGCCGATGCCAAGTGCCAGATCGAGCGTAAGTGAGCCTGTGGGAACTGCGCTGACCTGCATATTTGCATTGTCTCCCAGCTTCATTATCGTTCCCTTACCGAATTTCTTTTCTATCTGTGATATTGAGGTGGCAAGTGCCTTTTTCTTTTCATCGGGTTCAACCGCCGCAGTAGGCGCTGCCGTTTTTTTAACCTTTGCCATTGTTCTGACCGTTCCTTTCTTACGTAATGCTCTCTTACCTTATCCGTCCAAGGAAAGAGTGCGATCTTTTACGAAACACGAACAAGTGTTCGTTTTTGTTTGATTATACATCATACGATGTAAAAAATCAATATCGGAATTTATAATTTACAATATTTTCACAATCAACAAAAAAGATATCATTAAGTTCTCGGAGCAAAGAACGTGCCTATGCCCTTGCCCTGCGCTATTTCGTACAGGACCTCGGGGTTTTCGCCGTTGGCTATGACCATAGCAATACCGGCTTCGGTAACGGTCTTTGCGGCTTCTATCTTCGCCCTCATACCGCCCGTGCCTCTGACGGTGCCCTCGCCGCCTGCCATAGCGAATATTTCATCGTCAATATCCTTTACGCGCTTTATCATAACGGCATCCTCGTTTTCACGGGGGTTTTTATCGTACAATCCGTCAATATCCGAAAGATTTACGAGCAGATCGGCATCTGACACGCGTGCGACGAGTGCCGCAAGAGTATCGTTACCGCCGAATTTTATTCCATCATACGATATTGAGTCATTTTCGTTTACTATCGGTATAACTCCCATTTTAAGAAGCGTGCTGAACGTATTGCGTGCGTTCTGCCACGGCTCTTCTCTGTCCATTATAGACTTTGTGAGCAATATCTGACCGACCTGGTGGCCGTAGCCCGAAAAAAATCTTTCGTACATTCTCATAAGCTCCGACTGTCCGATAGCCGCCATCGCCTGCTTTTCAATGAGCGTCATGGGATGGTGGTCAAGATTGACTCTTGCGGCGCCTGCGGCAACGGCACCGGATGAAACGAGAACGACCTGCGTTCCGCTGTTTTTTATATCGGAAAGCACGCAGGCGAGCTTTTCCATTCTGCGCAGATTCAATCTTCCGTTATCGTACGTAAGCGTGGACGTTCCGACCTTGACAACGATACGCTTATATAAAATATCGAGCATACGTAAACTCCTTTTTTTCATTTCATTTCAAAAGCATTCGGGAAAGACGCCCGAGGCTTTAAAGGTATTTTATAAAATATTATTAAAAATCTCTTTTTTATTTAAAATATAAGTTGTATAATGTGTTAGAATAGACACTTTATACGGGCGTTTTCGTTATTATACTACGAACAAACCGAAAAATCAAGTGTAATTTTTATATTTTGAGGTGCATAATGAAACAGAGCATAAAGGTACAGGTTGCTGGAGTTACGTTCCACGTAGTTACGGAGGACAGCGAGGAACGCACGCTTGAGATAGCCTCTCTCGTCAACAGTAAAATAAACAGTCTCGTATTAAAAACCACGGATTGCACGAAAATGAAGGCTGCAACGCTGTGCGCTATGGATTATTGCAACGAAGCTCTTCAGCTCAGAGAAAAGGTAAAAGAGCTTGAAGAACAGCTTCAAAAGGCAAAGGGCGGCAA
>JAFYMA010000016.1 GCA_017556845.1 Clostridia bacterium
CTACCGGAATTTCGGGAAGAGTTACGTAATCGAGAGCCGTAACGCCTTCGAACCAGCCGTGCTCACCAAGACCTGCACTATAGTCGTACTTGCTGTAGTCGAACTCGATGTCTTCGGTTTCGGTTGTATCCGCTCCGGTATCGTCGGGTTCCTTTTCGATCTTCTTGCCGCAAGCACAGAGAAGAGTGCAAAGCATAGCGATAACGAGAAGTATGCCAATAATCTTTTTCATAAAAATCTCCAAAAAATAATATGGTACCGTTTTGACAACAATACCATATCATTATACATTATTTAAGCCACCGAGTCAAGCAAAAGAGAAAATTTATTTCTCAGAGATCAAAGCTTTCCTTTTCGGCGGGAATATGAACCTTATACGAACCGTCTGCGGTGGGATAATATACGTAGCCGTTTACCCCATCGTCCTCGCGGATAAGGGTACATACTCCGTCACGATATACCATCGCAGTCCGATCCTCCAGGGCAACACCGGGAAAGCTTTCGCCTGATTTGTACATCCGTTCAAGATCGACGCGTCTTTCGCCGCTGCAATGGGGTGAGAAAAGAGCTCTGATGTATCCGAGGCATCCGAAACGGGAGTAATTCCAGTCCTTCGTATAAAACGAAAGACTGTCGGTATGCCCGTAGGAAAACCATATCATTGCACCCGCGCTGATCCCCGCAAGGATAACCCCCTTATCGTAGGCTTCGCGCAGGTAGCAATCGACCTTCATCGAACGCAAAACGTGATAAAGACGTATCGAATCTCCGCCGCCTATATATACGATATCCGAATCGACTATCATCGAGCGTATCTCGGAATCAGCGTATCCGTCAAGAATGAGATTCAGGTGCGAAACCGTAAATCCCATTGCCGAAAAATGATGGATCATCGACTGCGAATATCTCGGCTCAGCGGGAGAAGCGGTCGAGATAAAAAGCATAGAGGGCTTCTTTTTGCCGGTCAGCCAACGAAGAGTTTTGTCTATCTTTATCGTTTCGCCCGCGGCGACGTTTCCGCCGCCTATTGCAACTATGGTACCCATATTCATTCTTCCTTTAACCAGTATTTTTCACCGTCGGTCGCAACGACCACGTCGCCGTCAACATCTGTACGTCTGACGGTAATATCGTTTCTGTCCAGCATATCCACTATCTCGCGGTGGGGATGTCCGTAAGAATTACCGACGCCGCAAGAAATCAGCGCAAGATCGGGAGAAGCGGCAGAGAAAAACTCGTCACTGTTTGACGTGACCGATCCGTGGTGAGCTACCTTGTAGATATCACAATCGAGCTCGTCGCCGTATCTTTCGTAAACCTCGCGTTCGACCGCCTTTTCGGCATCACCCGAGAAGAGCATCGATACCTCGCCGTAATCGATGCGCATAACTATACTGCAGTTATTAAGATCATCGGGATCGCATTCGCCGATCGGGGCGAAGATTTTCAAGGTCAAGCCCCCAACCTTATATGTAGCTTTAGGCTTTGCCATGATCAGCTCGGCACCTGCTTCATCAATGCTCAAAAGCAGATCCTCAAAACATCGGGTGTCTGCCTGCACGTCGGGCATTATGACACTTTCGACATCAAATTCATCGATGATCATATCTCCGTTACCGATATGATCCTCGTGCGGATGGGTAAATACGACGTAATCGAAATCTCTGACTCCTTGCGATATAAGATAATCGCGAAGATCATCCTCGGCATCTGCAGTACCCGCGTCGACCAAAACGTTACCCTCGTTTGTTCGGATAAGAACAGAGTCACCCTGACCGACATCGATCATATGGATCTCGCACTCGCCGTCCTTCATAGATGCTGCGGCCAGCATGCTTTGTTCCTGAATATAATTGTATATTCCAAGGGCAACTGCACAGAGCATTATCACGATAACTAAAACGTCGAGTTTTTTGTTCTTACCGAACTTATATCTGATTCTTTTATAACTAGTTTTCACAATTACCACCTGTCAAATATATGTTTTTTACAAAAACGGCATAGACCGAACGCCGGAAAGCAAAGCAGAAACCACAGAAAGGTATAGACGAGGCATATCTGCCCCAAAAGATTGCAGTAAAGATTTGAATAATCCCATACGTCAAGCTTGAGCATCATGTTACAAACACAGCCGAAAACAAACTCCACGGCAGTAATAACGGCACACCCTATCCCCGCCGAAGCAACCATCCCAAGCTTTGTGCAACGTGACCGTATTCCGTAAAGTCCGCAAAGGCAAAGCCCACCCGCAAGTCCCATAGACGGATGAGTTCTTCCCCGCCACAAAAGCTCTATCAGCGAATAGACCACCCCTCCGAGTACCAACAGCACGGTAAACTTCTTGATCCCCTTTTCGTATTTATTCATCGCTGCCCCCACTAAAAATACTCATTATATTTTTACCGGAAGCACCGCGATTAATTCAGCTTTGGGATTTTAATTCCTTTATTTTAAGTACGGTCGACCATACCGAAAATACGGTTACGGTGAGCAAGGCTATGCATGCGATCATCAGCAATGCACTCAGCATGAAGCATATTGTGAACGTTTTTTTATCCATACCTATAAAAAACATTCGTATCGAAAAAAGGAAGAGTATAATATTCAAAACAACGATAACGCGCTCAACGTCTCGGAAACGAAGATCGCGCTTAAATTCCTTTTCGACGTCTATGTACAATTCGTTATCATAATAATATTCGTCGGACTTGTTTCCGTGGGTAAAATACCAGATAAAATAATATGCAAAATACTTAAAAAACAATTTAATACCGGTCATCTCTTTGCCCTCCGTTAAGAGAATTCATATGCACCAGATAAAGATGATCGGTCTTCAGTCGGCACGCTATATGATCGAGAAAATAATCGGCAAAGTAAAAAGCCGCTATCGAAACTATCAGCAATACGACCACGCCTGCCTTAGTTTTGGGAACGACGTCGTATAATTCAAGAAGCAGGTATACGATCAAATACAGATCCAACAGTATTGAATTATACCCTCTTGCGGAAGACATACCCCTACTGCCGTTTACGATACCGCCTTTGAAAAATGCTTCCTCTACGTCTTCTTCTATGAACCGAAGCCCGTACTTTTCCTGATACTCGTACGCACTCGGCAGGTTCATTTCGCGAAGCTTTACGAAGTTGTATATATGACGGTAAAGTTTTTTATCCTTGTTCATTTCTTCCACCTAATTTGCAATTTCAGAGTAAACAAAGCTATAAAAGAATAAAGTAAAAAAACTAACGGAATAAATGCAAAATACGGAAAAACATTTTCAAATATGGAGATGGTTATGATAAATAACAGTATTACAACCCAAAAAATTAATGATTTACAGTAGTGATTTTTGTAATATCGGTTTCTTAATTGTATATACTGATTATACTTTTCATCAAGTTTTAAAGTATCAACCTCAAACAACTCGAAGTTGTTTTTATTTAATACCGATTTTTTAAGAGCGTATAGCTCCTTGGCGTGATAATAATCATAGGATATACCTTTTTCTCTGCCAAAGCTTGAATAATAAAAATATATTCTTTTTTTAGGTAACGCGGGTATAAAGGTAAATTTCCAAC
>JAFYMA010000165.1 GCA_017556845.1 Clostridia bacterium
ATTCTTGGTAATAAGGGTGTCGGACACCTTGCAGATGCCGTTTCTGTCTTTTACAACCTTAAATGTTACGTGATATACACTTTCGTCGATATTTACATTTTTCACATCGACAGAGGCATCAGCCGATATTACGAAGTAATACGTTCCCTCTTTTTCAAAGGTAACATCTTTAAACACGAACGTTCCGTCCGCTGCATTCACTGCCTTTATCGGTTTTTTAGACGAGTCAACAGCGAATTTACTGTCAGCCGAGTTAAGAAGGAAAGAAAACTCTCCCTGCGTCAAGCTCGATCCTGTAAGCGACACCTTACCGCCAATATCTGCGGTGGCCGAAGCCGTGGCGTCAAAATCAAGCTTTATATCCGCGCTTCCTTCATAGTAGTATTTATCGTGAACTGTCGAATAATATGCAATATTAGCAAAGCGTCCGTCGGCTGTGAAGTTCATAATTGCAATGTTGCCGAGTCCTTTAAAGTGTTCGGGCGAGTTCTGATTATTAACAAGAACCTGATGAACCACGTTGCCCTTCTCACCAACTATAGGTGTCGTGAGAATTTGGTCAGAGTGTGTATGACCGCTGACGATCATATCTATGTTCTCGTGTTTGCTGAGGTAGTTTTCCCATATATAATCGGGATTAAGGAAGGTGGGGTCATACATACTCGGAGCGCCGTAAGATGACGCGTTAAGGATCTTACCGTCGCTGCCAAGCCACGCGTGTGTTACGACTATAACACGGTGGTTGGGGTGAGAGGAAATAACCTTGTTTGCCCAGCGCATTACCTTTTTATCAACACAAAAATCGAGATTCAGCATCAGATAATCAACGTTTTCATTTGCCTTGAAGCATATATATGTGTTGATCGAGGTGTTTTCCTTATAGAATCCGCCGTTTTCTTCAACGTATTCATAGTAAGGTGTGCCCGATCCGAAAAGATCGTTGAAGTAGGAAGAATTTCTTATGGTATCGTGATTACCTCTGACTACCGAGTAGGGAATTTTTGCCTTGTCAAGACGTGAGTATTCTTGTTTTACAAGAGGCCACTCGGCTTTTTGTCCGTTGCTCGTCATATCGCCGACGCCGATAACGTACTCAATATTCTTTACTTTTTTATTCTGAATAACATAGTCAAAGATCGCAGAACGCTTTGCAGCCGAAGATCCTACCCAAAAATGAGTATCGGGAACCAAAACCATTGAATAAGCGTACTTACTGCTGTCCTGTCTGCGAATTTCGTTCATTTCGGCTTCTGTATAGAAGGTGCGGTAATAGTTCATATCATATCCGTTACCGCTTGCGTCTTTAATATCCTTTTCCTTGTCTGCTGAAGAAATCTGATAATAAAGCATAAGAGCTTCATCTTTCACGTCCGCTCCGTTTGTGTAGTCGCTTTTTACTTCATTTGCAGTGCGCATATCGCTATACACCGCAACGTCGCTTATTTTTATATCGCACATTGCTTTCTTGTTTCCGGGATGCGCATCGCTGATGAGATAAAGCATATTATCCAGATTTTCGTTAAGTATCGAAGCTTTACTGCCCTCTCCAAAGCCAAGCTGGCCTTTAGCCTCTCCGTTTACGTACATCTTTATTTTACGAGCGCTCTTGTCGAGAACCATAGCAATGTGAGTCCACGAGTCCTTTCCAATAAGGCTACTAAACGTTTTTTCGTTAATTCTGCCGTCAGAATATCCAATAGCCAGCTTAGGAGAACCCTTAGCTTCAATAGAAAGAGTAAACCAGTCGTTTGTGTTTTTAGTCGCGCCGATTTCGGCATAGTTGCTGAGAACGACACCGTTTGCGCTATTCCAAACGTTTGACGGTATATACGCCCAGAACTCAAAGGTTACCGGAGCCTCTTCAAATCTCTTATCGGTAGCGTAATAGCCTTCGGGATATGTTACCGATTCTCCCATCTTGTTTTTTGAAGTTGCGCGGTCAATTGAAATACCGCTTCTTGTACTCTCTGCCGCATTTACCAGTAAAAACATTGATGCTATCATCGAAAGAAGCAGTAAAGCACATATTAGGCTTTTGATTTTTTTCATGACTATTCTCCTTGCTGAATGTCTATAAAACTTATTATATTCAGTATAACATCAGTATTTAACTTTGTCAAGAAAAATACTAAAAATCAGCCTTAAATGTAACAGCCGCACTTCCCTATCAAAAGAAGTGCGGCTGTTTTGTTTTAGCCTAGAAATATTTTCAGTATTACTGCCGAGATAAGTGTTCTGTTGCTGCCTAGAGTTATGCCTCCTTCGAAATCAGCAAAATACTAACCTGCAACGAAAGAAGTAACCGGAGCATTGTAAGGATATGCATAATCTGGGCCCTGAGTATTTCCGTACTTGTTTACAAGAAGTCCGTAATAGTTACCTGTAAGAGGTGTAGAGTCTACAATATCCTGTACAAGTATTCCGTTTGCATGCACCTTGATATGTCCGCTTGCATCCCATTCAGCTGTAAGAGTAACGCCCTCTGTAATATCAATACCAAGCGTACTAAGGTCTACGCCATTTGTACTTAACCAGTGCCAATTCTGATACCTGCCCATTTCAATGACTTCTACGCAACCCCAGTCATTGATAAATGCCCAGTAGTAACTTACATCAGCACCATCGTAATTAAAGCTCAGATCTCCGTCGTGATCTGTAAGAGCAAATACTATACCGTTTCTATGCGCCGCGTCGCCGCCTATATTATCGTTTACAACGATCGTTGCTTCAATTCTGTTATTTGCAAGTTCATCGCCAAACAGAAGGAAGCTGCTTGCAGGTCCTGCGGGCATTTTAAGATTGCCGTCGCTGAGTTCCCAGCATATGCCGTTTACAAATA
>JAFYMA010000166.1 GCA_017556845.1 Clostridia bacterium
CTCCGCTTTAGTTATTGACGTGGAATTTTTGGAGACGGCGATTACTCTTTGGTAAATTCGTGGCCGTTGTTAACCAGCTTGCCGCCCTTGTATTTGTATTCGGTACTGGTACCCATATTTCCGTTTTCGTGAAGAATGACCTTGCTGCCCTTTACTTCGTAGGTGCCGGTTTCGGTACTGCTGAGGCTTCCGTCCTTGTAGGTAGCTTCCGCATAGGTTCCGTCAGCGCTTAAAACGAACGCGCAGGAAAAGGTACTGCCGTTATAAACGTAGGTTCCGCTCCGGGTACCGATGGCCTCTTCTCTTGAGATACCGCATGCACAAAGGCTGAAGCGTACGACGCAAACGAGAAGGAGTGCAACCACAATTCTGCTTGTTTTTATGATAAAAATCTCCTTTTATTTTGTGTTTAACATTATTATACTACTTCAGATTAAAAGGTCAATATCTCTCAGGATAAATACGCTACGGTCAAAGCTTTTTGTGCAAGGATCGGTTTATTCTGAGCATCAGGTATGAGAGAAGCGTCGTAACGGCACATACGATCAGAGGATGAAGGCTTGTAAGTATTACGGATGCATCAAGGTCGATACCGAAAAGCGTATACGCCGTTTTGATAAGGCGTGCCGTCATAATGTGAAGCACGTAGATATACGTACTGCAGCCGCTCAGCGCGGAAACGAAGCGCGGATATACAGCCTCCGAATATTTTACGAAGAGGACGACAAGCAAAAGCAATACAGGCAGAGTGCCTATATAAAGCTCTTTTTTGCCGAAGAAGCAATAGGAGGCTACCGATTCGGCAGATCCCAGCACGGCAAGAACGACCGCCGTTTTGTTCGGGACGGCGCGCAGCTTGCTTTCGTATTTTTTTGCCATCAGACCCAAACCGAAGAACGGTAATCCCATCATCACAAAATTTCTGACGACGAGGGTGGGGACCGAAAATCCGAAAAGCGAAAGTCCCTCGCTTATCATCAGGTGCAGTATCAGCAGGATAACTGCCGCCGAAAACACCGTTTTTTCCTTAAAGCGTACCGCTTTTACGAAAAGGTAGATAAGATATACGTAAAGCGCGGCGAAAAGATACCACAGGTGCAGGCTGCTTGGCGGGATATTAAAAAGGAGGAGCTTCAGCCAGATTTTAATATCGAGATACATGCCAAAATACGCGCCGATTCCGCTAAAATCCTTTTCGACGGGCAACAGCAGGAGATTAACCGCTGTATAAAGCACGCTTGAAAATACGATAAGAATAGCGATGTTTTTTATGCGTTTTTTGATTTTCGGCGCGGTGATACCGTAGGAAAAAAATCCCGATATCAAAAAGAAGAGGGGTACGGCGAATCGAGCAAGCGAATCCACGACGATACCGAATCCGCCCTCAAAGGACACGTGGATAAAAACCACCATATACGCCGCAATCAGTTTAAAAAGTTCAAGCGTGGCGTTGCGTTTTGCGCCCACACCCTCACCTCCTTTGGTTTTATTGACGTCAAATTGCGGTCAGGATACCGCCTTAGGTTTACAAAGACGGTTGAAGAGATCCGCCGTCCGTCGAAGCAGGAAGCATCCGACGGGGATACATACAAGTCCCGCCGCCCAGACTAGATATCCGATATCCGAAAGTCCGCGTGCCGATATTATTTTACGGACGGCCTCGAACACGAATATATGCATCAGATAGATTTCAAACGAGTAGCCGCCGCACAGCGAAAGAAAACCGACGATCGGCTTGGTTATTTTGGTTTTTTCGAGAAGCATCGCAACGTACGATATCATAAAGCACAAAAAGGGCGTTATGAGGATAAAGGGATACCAATAAAGTCCGTGTGACCACAAATAATCCTTGGCGAAAACGAACGAGCAGAGGAGCAGAGCGAATCCGACCATAAAGGCGGCGCTCAGCATGATCATTTCCTTTTTACCGATCCGCTTATCCTTCTTGCTTGCCTCGGCAACGATCATACCTATAAAAAAGATCGGCAATCTTGTAAGCGTGATGATATACGTCGTCGCACCCCAGAACGGAACCGAACATATCAGCAGAAATGCGGTGAAGAGGATCTTGCGCGCAGGAGTTGCTCCTTCGGCGATTATCTTAAAATACGGCGCTAAAATATACAGCAGGAATATAGCGCTTATGTACCAGTTGAAGTCGCGTCCGTGACCCGTGAAATTCTGCAGAGCCAGAATATTGCCGATTGCCATTTGGAAATTGAATTTTCCTATTATATACTGATATATCAACCAAAAAATGATGAAAATAACGTAGGTCGGTATCAGACGCTTTACGCGGCGCTTCATAAAACTAACGACGTTCGGATCGGAGGACAGAGAGTAAAAGCATCCGATACCCGAAGCGAAAAGGCAGATATCGACACCGCCGTATCCGATCGATTTAAAATAACCCAGAACCCCCATATCCCAGGGTCCGTGGAAGAGTATGATCCACAATAGGGCAACTCCAAGCCACGCCTGTCTGTAACGCAGTAAATCTTTGACTTTCATCTATTTATCTCCCGTGTATAATGACGTATTCATTATACCACAAGCACGTTGAAATGTAAACACACGGCGATGCGGGGTTGTCGATTGTTTTTCGATCATATTTCATTTAATCAAACCGTTCGTTTACGGGCGGATGATATCCGCCCCTACGGAGTTGGCGTAAACCGTTAGGTTTTATCGTAGGGCGGGGGCTTGCTCCCGCCGTTTTGGTGGACTTAATCATACCGCCCGTCCTTAACTCACACAATAAAAAGCGGAGCAAATGCTCCGCTTTGGTTATTTCATTTTGGTTAAAACGCCGTTTTTGATGTCGTTCATACCCTGAACGGTGGGATGGCCGCTGATCTTATCGATCTGATCGAAGGTGACGGGGGTCAGACCGTATTTTTCGCAGGCGGTTTTCATACAGGCATCGATCTCGGGCTTGAGATCGGTGTTTATCAGGCAATAGATCTTCGCCTGCGGCAGAGTTTCTTTTAAAAGATGCAAAAAGTACGCGCACGCGGGCAGGACGTTGTAAAAATCGCTGTCCGACCAGTTTTCGTAGATTTCTTCGCCCAGCGGAGCGCCCGACCAGCTGTCGTTGGTGCCGCCGAAGACGAAGACGGTGTCGATTTCGTTTTCGGTGAAAAATCCGTCGGCGATAAGCCGTCTTAATCTGAATATAAATGAGCTTGTGCGCGAGGAATCGTAGCCGTCGTAGCTCGTATATCCGACGGTTGAGCCCGACCAGCTGTCGTTCAGGACGAGATTAAGATCTGCCTTTTCACAAAGCAGACTCCACCAGGTCTCACAAACCTGCGTTACGCCTGTCCCGGAGTCCGGATAATAGGAATCGTAACCGTGCGGAATATATCCGTCGAAGGTCGAATAGCTGTCGCCGAAAATTATTGCATTCTTTTTCAAATCGTTTCACATCCGTTTTTTAAGATTATGGATATTATATAATTTTCAGGTTTTTTTGTCACGTCCGCAAAGCAAAAGCGAGGTGAAATTCACCTCGCTTTTAGAATTCATTAATTGTAACGACGATACAAGTCTGCAAGAGTATGATTCATAGATTTTAATTTATCAAGTTCACAATCCATATATGCCCATTCGTATGATTTTTCTGAAAAACCCTTTATTTCTAAACTCTTATACGAACAATAAAAATCATACTCGTTTTTTGAAATGGCAGTAATGTTTTTAATTTTGGCATTTTCAAATTCAGCAACAAAACCGTGAGTGATGACATGATTTTCATCACGCATAAATCCAAGCACATAATATGAGTTTGTAACCCTGTCAAACTCTATATGGTCTAACATCATATCTTCACCTAACAGGATTTGATTAGAAAGCGAAAAATCGGTAGTATCATAAACAGATATAGCAGAGTGTAAATCATCTTTTTGACGCTCTACATTGAAAAAGAGTTTTCCGTCAGGTGAAAAGCAAAATCCGTCATCTTGTGCCCCGTCAACCTTTGAAAAACGGAACTTTTTGATTAAAGAAAATGTTTCAAGGGAATATACGGCAAGTCTGCCATCTGTAGATTTAACGATAAATAATTTTCCGTTTGGCGAAATCATAGGAGTATAAGCGTAAATTATATCCTTAA
>JAFYMA010000167.1 GCA_017556845.1 Clostridia bacterium
AGCGGTTTAAGGAGCTGGTCTTGAAAACCAGTGACTCGTTTATTCGAGCCGTGAGTTCGAATCTCACTCCCTCCGCCATTTTCCCAAAATTCAATAAAAGATTTTCACCAATACGGAGAAGTACTCAAGCTGGTGAAGAGGCGCCCCTGCTAAGGGTGTAGGGCGGGCAACCGTCGCGAGAGTTCAAATCTCTCCTTCTCCGCCAACAAAAAACGCACTTTTGTCTACCGACAAAGGTGCGTTTTTTGAATGATGTTTGCCTGCGGCAAATGATGTTGGCTCCGCCAATGATGACGGCTTCGCCTAATGATGCGTGGCTTCGCCACATTTCGTGGCAAACATCGCATCATTGCGGAACGAAGTGGAGCAACGTCATATTTGCGAAGCAAATGCATCATATCGCCGCAGGCGATGCATCATTTGATGATATACAAGGCTCCGCCTTGATTTATTTGCTAAAGTGCGGTATAATAAACTCACTAAAATTCAGATTTTACGAAAGAGAAAGCAAGAGATGATACGCGAAAAAGCTGCGGAGCAATCGTTTATACAAATGCAGACGGAGAACGGCTCTATTTGGTTGAGCAAATGCTTGGCGGACATTGGGGTGTTCCAAAAGGACACATTGAGGCGAATGAAAATGAAAAAGAGACCGCTTTGAGAGAAATTAAAGAGGAAGTCGGGTTGGACGTTGTCATTGATTGTGGCTTTAGAGCTATTGATACGTACTCGCCCGTAGATGGGATCATTAAGGACGTTGTCTATTTCGTTGCTTATAGCAAATCTACTGATACCATAATGCAAATAGAAGAAGTAAGAGATATAAAATGGGTTAAGTTAAAAGAAGCGTTAGATTTGATAAAATTTGCATCTATGCAAGAAATCCTTATACTGACAGATAAGTATTTAAGTAAAACAAATTGATTCTTTCGATAATACCAATTTATCAATCGGACGATAGTGTGAAATCACACACCTGTTTACTGTTCTTACCTACATTTATGCACCTTTTATCACGTTTAAGGCAACAAAAAAACGCACTTTTGTCTACCGACAAAGGTGCGTTTTTTGAATGATGTTTGCCTGCGGCAAATGATGTTGTCTCCGCCAATGATGACGGCTTCGCCTAATGATGTGTGCCTTGCGGCACATTGGGCAAACATCGCATCATTGCGAGTGAAACGAGCAACATCATATTTGCAAAGCAAATGCATCATATCGCCGCAGGCGATGCTTCATTGATGATATACACGGCTACGCCTTGATTTATTTGCAGAAATGTGCTACAATAAAGCCAAGAAAGGCGGTACACGGATGATAGACTATAAAAGAAGGATCATTGATTTTATTGAGGGAACATATGCACCCGAAGATTTTTACGCATATCTTGAATCAGATCGTCACGTTCTTGATTGGCTTCAAAGCATCATACCTCAAGATAAAGATTTGATGATGAGCTTCAAGTGAAAATAGATTATTTTTTAGACGGTATTTCACATTCCAAGCGTCAGGAAATATATGAATCTTATAAGCAGCTATGCAAAATCACAGACGTTGAACGAGCTAAAAAGCTTGTTGATCTGTTGAATGGTTCTGATGCAGGCTCAGTTCCCTTTACTGATACTATGAGCCTTTTACTGTGCAATTATAAAAAAGTCCTCGATGCTCCGGATTCGTACAAATCTTCATACGTGCAAGAGATTTGCACATCTGTAAAGGAATTCTTTGAAGAAGATCACTTTGTTTTAAGACAGGTGCCGTATGACGTAAAAAAGATGTACTCTTACAATAAAACAAGCAGTAAGCTGTGGACGTGCGTAAACATTCAATCGTGGTTATACGGTCTTATGACGGAGATCTATCCCGATGAAACTATTTTAAAAAGCGAATCATTATACGAAAAAGTTTCATTTATTGATGAGGTTTGTCCCGAATATATAGCGGGGCACGAGATAGACGAAAACAATATCATAGAAAAAATTGTTGAACAAGCCCCCGAATCCCTTCCGAAAGCAAAAAGAAAAAAGCTCATAAGGGAGCTTATCAAAAAGGAATTTCATATTGAGGGAACAAAATACCCAAGGTGGATACAAGGCGGCGAATGGCCGGTTTCAAAAAGCGGCAAGCCGATGCGTTTTGTAGAGCAAAAACGGAAAATAGGAAAAGGATACGAAAATATACTTTATACGGTCTACGTATTTGAAGATGTGGACACGTTGCAAATTTGCACCGTAGAGCAATTTACATGATATGCATCAAAAAAAATGCTTAATGCATATCAACCGAAGAGGAGATATCAAAATGAAAAAAGCCGTAGCATCACTTTTACTTTGTGCGTTTATGTTATCGCTTTTTGCCTGTAGCAGATCAGAAATAAAGGATATATCCTGTGATGACATCATAAAAGCGTATGAAGATGCAGGATATTATGTTTCGCACGGCGAGCATAAGGACGAGTCTGAAGGCTCGCAGCTTTGCTACATAAAAGCAAACATTTCCGAAGAAGATGACAGTGATTATATATATTTCATAACCTGTTTTACAGAGGAACAGGCAAAACAAGCAGCCGAAACCGACAAATACAATATTGCAGTATGGCTGTATGCATCTGCAGTCGGTGAAAGCCGCTGGCTCAAATCGGGAACATACGGAAAAATAGAGTACAGCTATTACAATTCCGAATTATTCAAGCCGTTTAAAGATCTTATAAAATAATCGTATATATATAAAATCAACGCACGGTATCATTAAATTGACACCGTGCGTTCGTTATTTATTTCAGTTTTCCGTTTCTTCCCACATCTTTTTGTTCTTCGACTTTTTAACAGCACCGACTGCAATTGCGGCTACAAGAACTGCTATTATAACGCCGGCAATAACGTATACCGCCGTTCCGATAGAGCTTTCGATCTTAAGATCGTCCCAAAGTGAGTTAAGGCGCTCAAGCTGCTCGGATGAAAGATTCTTATAATACTGTGTGGGAACGCTCTCTGCCTGGTTATACAGAATGTCGATTGCATTCGGATGGACCTCTGCCATAGATTCAAGATATCCCTCGTTTTCAACAACAAGTGTATTAGGGCTTGCATAGCAGATGTATTCAGCATTCGCAACCGCTATTTCCTCACTGAGCATAAAGTTGATGTAAAGCTCTGCAAGCTCCTGATTGCGCGTGCACTTGGGAATACACATAGCATCTACGAATATGTTAGTTCCCTCTTTCGGATAGTAGAACGCAAGGTCCTCGTTATCTCCGTACATCGTCAGAAAGTCACCTGCATAGTAAGAAGCTACCGCCGCAGAGCCTGAGGACATTTTATTGAATATCTCGTCCATAACGTAGCCCTGTACGATGGGCTTCTGCTCAAGAAGCTTTTCGTATGCCTTCTGCCAGCTTTCTGCGTTGTTGTCATTCACGTCAAGTCCCAGATAATACTGCGCCGTACCGAAAGCATCGCGTGAATTGTTGAACTGCAAAATGTTACCCTTGTAATTTTCATTCCACATAAGCTCCCAGCTTCCGATAGAAGCCTCGGTGCTCGGAACGTCCTTGGTGTTATAAATTACGCCTACCATACCGTAAGTGTACGGAACGGAGAACTTGCCGTCGGGATCGTAATATGCACCCTCACCCGTAAACTTAGGGTCTATATACTGCGCATTGGGGATATTCTTGAAATTAAGCTCTGCAAGCATATCCTCTTTTATCATTCTTTCGATCATATAGTCGGAAGGAATAACAACGTCATACGATACAGCGCCGCTGCTGAGTTTTGCGTACATATCCTCATTTGAGGAATACGTTGAATAATTAACTGTGATCTTTTTTCCATACGTCTTTTCGTACCACTTTTCAAATTCCTGATTTACATTAAGTGTTCCGTCAGAGCCGTCAGAGATATATTCGCCCCAGTTATAAACATAAAGCGTATTTTCGTCACTGTTGTTTTCACCGCATGCACTTGTTGAAAGCATAATAGCCGCAAGCATAAATGCAAGGATCAAAACGGAAGCAATTCTGTTTATTTTCATTTCTTATATTCCTTTCTTCTGTCAATGCTTTGCAAGATTTCTTTTTTCGGCTTTTATATTTTTGCCGAACGTACGCTTTGCATCTGATCTTGCTCCGATAAAGTTTATGGCAAGCATAAGCAAAAGTATTACCGCTATAATTATGGAGCAAAGTGCGTACATACTGAATTTGACATTGTGCGCCGTCTGGTTGTAAATATAAAGCGGCAACGTCTGAAAATCGGGGGAGCTCACAAAATGGCTTATTACAAAGTCATCAAGCGAAAGCGTAAAGCCAAGCATTGCACCTGATACGATGCCCGGAACGATAAACGGCAATTCGACCTTGAAGAAAGCCTTTGACGGTGTACATCCAAGATCCAGAGCCGCCTCCGTCAGAGATTTATCCATCTGCTTGAAGCGAGGAAGCACTGACAGTATTACATAAGGCAGATTAAACGTCGTATGAGCTATAAGCATCGTTCCCTGCCCCAAAGCATTTGGAAAATTGAATATACCCGCCACGGCGACGAAAAACAGCATCATCGAAACGCCCGTAACGATATCCGGGTTCATCATAGGAACATTCGTTGCCGTCGTAACGAGTGACTTTACGAGCTTATTTTGCATACGGTATATACCGAGCGCGGCAAACGTGCCTATAACAGTTGCCAAGGCTGACGACTCAACCGCAAGTATCAGCGTATTTTTGAGCGCCGTAAACGCCGTTGCGTCCTTGAACAACTCGGAATACCATTTAAGTGAAAAGCCCGAAAAATTACCGAGATTTCCCGATTCATTGAAGGAAAATATGACGAGCACGAGAATGGGTGCATACAGCAATAACATAACTATGAATATATAAGCACCCGATATGACGTTCTTTGTTTTATTCATCTTAAACAATTATGTCACCTCCGTCGCCGTCGGAGAACTTATTCATAATAGCTATGGATATTATGATAAGTATCATCATTACAAGTGAAATTGCCGCACCTGTATGGTACGTCATCTTATTCTGGAACTGTCTTTCTATAGTATCACCGATAAGATCAAACGAACCGCCGCCGAGCTTTTGCGATATATAGAACGTCGAAATAGAAGGGACAAACACCATCGTTATACCGGAAATAATTCCCGGAACAGAAAGCGGAAAAACGACGTTTTTTATCGTCTGCAGCGAATTACAGCCAAGGTCGCTCGCCGCCTCGAGATAGCGGTTGTCTATTTTTGAGATCGTGGTATATATCGGCAATACCATATACGGCAGATAATCGTATACCATACCGAGAATTACCGCACCGCCCGTTCCGATAAACGACAGCTTTTCAAAGCCTAAACTTACTAAAAACGTGCTGATTATACCGCCGTTATCAAGCAGTGCCATAAGCGAATACGTTCTTATAAGCAGACTTATCCACATCGGAAGCATCAAAAGAAGAACGAGTATCTTTTGTCTTTTGGGGCTCTGACGTGCTAAAAAGTAAGCCAGCGGATAACCTATAATAATGCAGATCACCGTAGCGATAAGGGAGAAAAACAGTGACAAAACGAACGTTTCGCCGTAGTTTGAAAGATTCTTTATATTTTCGAGCGTAAAGCCTCCGTTCATATCCGTAAATGCAAAATACGCAACGAACATCAGCGGAACGACTATGAACAACAATGACCATATTATGTGAGGATATGCGGCAATGCGTGCAAGCCACGAACGCTCTATCGTGCTTTTACTTGACGCAGCAAGTACCTTTTTGCGTACCTTTGCGTTACCGTTCATTACTCTTCCTCCTCCACGATGTCAGAAAGATGCTCATGCTCTTCACTGTACGAGGAATAGTCGCCTACCATATCCGAATATTCGGATTTTTTCATAACGTGGATAGCGTCAGGCTCGATATACAGACCGATCTGTTCACCGACTCCGCAGTAATCCGTAGTCTGTATCATCCATTTATAATCGTTTACAACTACTATTATTTCATAGTGAACACCCATAAACGTAACGTTAGATACCGTTCCGTAGAGCATTCCCTTTTCCTTGGGAACTATATCGACGTCCTCAGGGCGAACGACGATGTCAACAGGCTCGTTCTTTTCAAAGCCGCAGTCAAGGCAATCAAACGTATGTCCCGAAAAACGCACCTTATAATCATCAAGCATCGTACCGAAGATAAGGTTTGATTCACCGATAAAATCGGCTACGAATGCGTTTGCAGGCTCGTTGTATATATCCTGAGGAGTACCTATCTGGAGTATTTCGCCGTCGTTCATTACAACGACAGTATCGGACATGGATAAAGCTTCCTCCTGGTCGTGCGTAACGTATATGAACGTTATACCCGTCTTGACCTGAATATTCTTCAGCTCGTTCTGCATATCCTTACGGAGCTTCAAGTCAAGAGCACCCAAAGGCTCATCAAGCAAAAGGATCTCAGGGTCATTCACGAGTGCTCTTGCAATAGCAACACGCTGCTGCTGACCGCCGGAAAGCGTGGTAACGCTTCTTTTCTCAAAGCCCTTGAGGTTAACGAGCTTGAGCATTTCCTTTACTTTTTCAGCAATTTCTTTGTCCGGTCTGTTTTTAAGTCTTAAACCGAAAGCAATATTTTCAAAGAC
>JAFYMA010000168.1 GCA_017556845.1 Clostridia bacterium
AACTCTGAGCTGGTAGCCCTTGAAATCGCCAACGATTGCTTTGATATCAACAACATCGCCTGCTTCAATGCCCTCAAGTGCGGGGATTCTGTAGATGTTGATGGAATTCTCGCCCTCTGTTACAGGTGTGTTACCGTCTGTTGCGATCTCACCGATCGTTACGTTCTTTATAAGAACGGGGCAAGCCTCAATATTGCCTGCTTCCTGATCTGCAAGAATGTCAGCAATAGTTGTTTCTTTATATTCAACCTCATTATTGGAGCTTACGATCTCAACGATAGAAGCACCGCTGAGCTGTTCAAGACCGTTGTAAGAGCCACGTGTACCTGTTGCCTTTACGATGTCGCCAACCTTAATCTCGGAATTAGCCTCAGCAAGATAAGCAACGATACCTGCTGTAGCATCGTATACGTAAACATTTCTTCCGTCAATGAAAGAAACGAGAGCTTCAATGTAGCAAACCGTACCTGTAGAAGTAGCACGTGCATCCTTTACGGATATGTATTCAATGGGAGCCTCTTCAGCCTCGCCGCTTACCTTGTAAAGAGCGAAGTTGCAGGGATATCCTTCAGGGTTTCCGCTAACGGTTGATGTCTTGTATGCACGGAACTTGCTGTCGCTTGCTGCATTAGCGCAAAGAAGAACTGTGTCAGCGCCAACACCCTTGAACTGGAAAGTGCCGCTTGCAAACGCTGCATCCCAGGAATAATCGCCTGTAGCGATACCGTTTGTATTACCGCCCTTGGGAGCGATCGATGTGCCATTGGAATCTGTAAGCTTTACAGATGTACCGCTGACTGTAACAGTCCATACCATGTCAGGCGTAACTTCTGTTATCTTACCTGCTTCAGGTGTTACAGCCTTGTTCATTACCCATGAGGACGAGTAAGTCGTCATAGCAAATCCCGTTTCAGTAACGATAACGTATTCGCCTGTAACGAGCTCGGATGCACTTGTGATCTGTGTAGCAGTTGCGGCAGCCGAAGCTGTGAAAGGTACAGCTGCGATAGCAAGAACAGCAACAAGCATAACAGAAACAAGCTTTGTTAAACTTCTTTTGTTCATAAGAACCTCCAATAAATTTTCTTAACGGTAATAATCATCAAACCGTCGACACATTATAACATAAAAATAAGATTAATGCAATACCCAAAATGCATTTTATTTGTTTTTTTACGATAATTGATGTTTTAATTTCAAAGCCGAATTCTTTTTTTGTTAAAACTCACAACAATAGCCGAAAAAGCGATAAATCCGATTAAAATATACGATACGGTATTATCCGAAGTATCGGGGTTTTCGGTAAATGAGTTTTCTGTATTTTGAACGAATCGAGCTGTAAGAGCTGTATCTGACATCACGCAAAATCTGTACGTTTCTTCTTTTGAAACGCACTGTCCGTCAGCGTACCATCCATCGAATACATATCCATCCTTTGCCAACGCAGAAACCTTGGCAAACGAGCCGTAAAAATGCATACCGTTACCGCTTACCGTGCCACACGAGCTATCGTCCGATATAGCACTCACAGAATACATCTCACTTGCATTTTCCGCACCTTTAAGATCACTGTCAGAGCCTATCGTCTTATTTTCCGAGTCCTCAAGAGTCCTTTCAGTACCCGAAATGCGCGCTGTCATACTTTCCCCTTCGGACATCATAACGTCAAAATAATTCGTATTCCGAACGTACATTCCCTCTGCAGCGTTATATTCGTTAACGCCGTAATTTACGCTGTCATCCGTTCTGCATGTTATTTTGATCTCATAATCGGAATTATCGGGTAAGACCACGAATTTTTGTCCGTTATCATCAAGTCCGTAAATATACGAGGAATCCTCTATGTACTGCGGTTGCTCGTTTATTATACTTGCCACTGTATTTCCGTTTTTATCATACACGGTAACGTCCACATCGCAGTTGACACGAACTACCGAAAAATTCCCGTCATTCATTCCGTTTTCAACGGTATTACCGTAATTATCATCAAGTACAACGAGCCATGAGTAGCACAGTTCCGGAAAATGTGCACCGGCGAGCGAATCTACGTTCATAACTGCAGTTGTGAAATAGTTTGGATGCTGAACAACGAGATCGAGCATAAGCGAAGCAAGCTTTTTACCCGCAGCATCTACTGCCTCCTTATCGTAATCGGTAACGCCCGCATCATCCAACGCTTTTATAAGCCAATCTGAAACCACCTGAAATGCGTCCGATTTATCGCCCCACGGATTAAGTCCGCCGTTCCAGACGTATGACCAGGCAAGACTTCCCCACTCGCTTTGTGCGGACGCCATGACAGAATCTATCATTATCTTCGATTGAGCATCAGTGCATCCGAAAAATACTGCGCAAATATCTCTTATCTGAGTCTGGTAGCTTGCAACGTAATTGTTGCGGTTCTTTATAAATTCATTTGAAAGTATCGTTGCATAATTCGATAAAAACAAGCCTTGAGAAAAATTGTTATCCGTATCATCCTGAATGTACGATATAGGCTCACCGCCCGGCAGCCAGTTCGATATACCGAGCTTTTTCATTTGAAAATCGTCTACGCGGTACGTTGAAGTACTGTAAAGAGAATAATACACCTTAAGCATTTTCTCTTTTAAAAGCTCGTACGTTTCCGGGTCTGCCTCAGGCGACGGAAGGTACAGATCAATACCGTATCTGCAAAAGCCCATAGCAGACGGAGCAACATACGGAACAGGATCGCTCGAATTAACTATATTGAATATGTTTTTATACTTACTTTGTCCTTTCACCTGCTCTGTAAGAGCTCCTGCGGGAGTTTCAAAGCAATAAGCAAACACATCGTCAAGCGTGTACGATATTTTTGATGAAAGCATTTCTCCGTCATCAATAGCACCCGCCAGCAGATTGGCTGTTGCCGCCGCTCTGCTGTATCCCGTAAGCCAAAGCTTGACCTTACCTTCGATATTCTGCTGAGATATATACCCTTTCAAGAACGTCAATACCTCGTTTTTTGCCTGTGCGAAGCCTTCGTGTTGCCCTGAGGTGCCTATTGTAAAATTACTTGCCCATTCCTGCTCATATCCGCCGCCTCGTACTGCAAGAGCGATAAGCGTGTATTTTTCGCCGTTTACATATATGGGCATATTACCCGCAATAGCGGCGATAGAATCGGTAGTAGGTTTTTTATAAAACCAATCGCTTGCTGCAATGTTTTCCTTTTTCACTCCGATATCGTGCAAAAGCTTTTCTGCATTTTGACTTTTTTGCGTATAATCGACCTGATCGCCGATCTCGCTTCCGAATGCCGACATAGCATAGCTCAGTGACATTGTAGAAAGGCTTGAATTGTACTCGTACGAGCTGTTTGAAAAATAATCGCTCGTATAATAACACGTCAAAGGATAATCTTCACCGGATTGAAAGTTGAACGTGATTTTTTTCAGTCTGTTAGAGATCAGCCCCGAAATTTCCGAAAACGCAAGGTCAAGCCCTTCAACGTCGGAAACGGAATAAAAATGGTCCTCAAAATCGGCTATATCCGCCGCTGTCATTTGAAAAAATGATGCTAACTTTCTTCCCTGCTGCGGAATATTCTCCATTGATCGAAAAAGACCTATTGAATAAACGTAAACTCCGTCATCCTTCAGGCTTTGCGCAGCAGTTATAGCTGAATTTGCATAAGCGTACAGATGAACAGACGTATCAAATCTGTAACACTCACTTGCTATCGTATCCTGATTATAAAGACCGCTGTAATCGTACTTTCCGTTATTCGTTATACCGGTAGATACAAGTATCACACTTTTTATTGCGTTGACAGGTGCATTTTCAAGCACGCTTTCCGCCATTTCCAAGCCTGAAGATATATCGCGCATATTATCCTGCGGTTCTATTGCCCTTATCTTCTGTGATAAAAGATCAATATCCGACGTAAAATCAGACAGCAGATACGCCTGCGATCTATATGTAATTACAGAAACATAATTTTTGTCAGAAGATTTAGCCACCGATGATAAAAATCTTTCAGATGCATCCTTCACCGCGTCAATTGACGTATCAGCGGTATAGATCACCTTTCCTGCATTTCTGAAATTTGCTTCGTTTGAAGAATCCAGCACAAGAACAGTATACCTCGGCAAAGAATTTACAGATACCGTATCAGCATAAACGATCACGGGAATACATGCGAATACGACGGACAAAACTGTAAGTAACGATATTATCCTTTTCAATTATTTCCTCCGATTTACAACACGATTTATATTACATACTCTATTATACCATAATGTAAAACAAAATTCAATATAAAACTTTCAATTTAAATTTATATGAATAAGACTTGTTCTATTGTAAATTTATGAGGAATTAAGGTGAAAAATTGTTTTTTAATCTTGTAAAAAGATCTTCTTTGTGATATAATTAAAAAGGTTTGTCTTTTAATGAAAACTACGCTTGATACACATGGAGTAATTATGGCTAAATTATACTTTAAATACGGAGCGATGGGGTCTTCAAAAACCGCAAACGCTCTTATTACCAAATTCAATTACGAAGAACGCGGTATGCGTGTGTGGCTCATTAAGCCCTCACTTGACGACCGCGACGGTGCCGATACCGTGCGTTCGCGTATAGGCTTGCAGTCAAAGGCATTTGTCGTTTCAAAAGACATGGATATATACGAGGAGTTTAATAAACAGCAGCCGTGTCACGCAATAATAGCAGATGAATGTCAGTTTTTCAAAAAGGAACAGATAGATCAGCTCAGAAAAATCGTTGATGATCTTGACGTACCGGTTCTCTGCTTCGGCTTGCGTACAGACTTTTTGACGAATTTATTTGAGGGCAGCAGACGTTTGTTTGAAATAGCCGACTCCATAACGGAAATAAAGACGATCTGCTCTTGCGGTAATAAGGCTATTGTAAACGCAAGAATAAACGGAAACGGCAAGGTCATAACAACGGGGAGACAGAGACTCATAGGCGGCAACGATTCATACGTTGCAATGTGCCATAAATGTTGGAAAAACGCAACTAAATCGCAAGATTGAAAGGATAAGCAAATGCACAAATACGAAGCTCTTTCCGAACAGCTTTCAAAGCAGATCGAACACGAGATAAAGACCTTGACGTACAAGGATCTCTCGTTCGACAACAGTAAGGTCATACGCCGTAAGGGTGAGACTGATAAAGCAAACATCTGGCGCACACCGTTTATACGCGATATAGACAAAATAATGCACTGTCCGTATTACAGCAGATACGCCGATAAAACCCAGGTATTTTCGTTTTACAAAAATGATGATATAACAAGACGCAATCTGCACGTTCAGCTTGTATCAAGAATATCACGAACGATAGGAGCAACGCTTCATTTGAACCTTGATCTTATTGAGGCGATAGCTCTCGGACACGATATAGGACATCCCGCATTTGCACACACAGGCGAACGCCATCTTGACGAATTGTACAGAAAACACACGGGAAAAAGATTTTTACACAATCTTCAATCAGTGCGTGTGCTTGATAAGATATTTCCTTATAACATATCGTTGCAGACTCTTCACGATATAGCCGCACATAACGGTGAATTGGAGCTTGACGAATACGCTCCGGTTCCTATTGAAAGCTTTGAAGATTTTGATGCGCTTATGGAAAAATGCCACGAAAGCATTGAATTTTCAAATCATCTTATTCCCTGCACGCTTGAGGGCGCCGTAGTCAGAATATCCGATATAATTGCATATCTCGGTAAGGACCGTCAGGATGCGGTACGTGCAAAAATAGTTGACGAAGCAGATTTCTATGATGAGGAAATAGGCTCTATCAATGCCGAAATAATAAATAATCTCGTTGTAAATATCATTGAAAACAGCTACGGAAAGCCTTATATAAAGCTTGATAAAAAGCATTTTGAAGCATTAAGAAAGCTAAAGCGTGAGAATTACAAGAAAATATACAATCATCCAAAATCAAAAGAGCTTTTGGACGTTACGGTAAAGCCGATGATGTCAGATATATACGGTCAGCTTCTTGACGATTTAAAAAACAACAACAGACGTTCACCGATATTCACTCATCATATAGCACAGGTCAACCAGATATATTATCTGCATTCAACTCCATACGAAAAGACAGAGCCAAATCAGCTCGTTGTTGACTATATTGCAAGTATGACGGACGATTATTTCATCGAGCTTCACCAATATTTATTTCCTGACTCTAAGTACCCTGTTGTATACAGAGGATATTTTGATGATTAACAACGCAAAGGAGCTTAAAAATGTTTGAAGATATATTCAATGCCATAAAAGAAAACTCAACTATCATTATTCACAGACACAAAAACCCCGACGGCGATGCTTTGGGCAGTCAGATAGGCTTGAAGGCAATACTCAAGGAAAATTTTCCTGATAAGACCGTATACGCAGTAGGTGACATTGCAGGCAGATATGCATTTATGGATGGCTCTGCAATGGATGAGATCGACGATTCAATATACAAAGATGCTCTTGCAATAGTGCTTGACACGTCAGCCTCTGCACTTATAAGTGACGAAAGATATAAAACCGCCAAGACTACGGCAAGAATAGACCATCACATTTTTTGCGAGAAGATCACAGAAAACGAGGTAACTGACACAAGCTATGAAAGCTGCTGCGGACTGATAACCGAATTTGCATTGGAGTGCGGTCTGAAGCTGTCAAGTGTATCGGCAAAGGCGCTTTACACAGGTATGGTAACCGATTCGGGAAGATTCCGTTACGATTCCACAAGCCATAATACATTTCGTCTCGCATCGGAGCTTATGAAGCAAAGCTTTGATACAAACAGTATTTTTTCAAATCTTTACGCAGATGATTTCGAGTTTATCCGCTTAAGAGCAAAGTTCATCCTTAAAATATGCCTTACCGAATACGGCGTAGCATATATATACACGGATAAGCAGGAGGCTATGTCGTACGGTGTTGATACCTTTACCCTATCACGCAGTATGGTAAATACAATGGGTGATATAAAGGGCATAAACATCTGGGTGAATTTCACCGAAACGGATAACGGTGTTCTTGCGGAGCTTCGCTCAAATAAGCACAATATAAACCCCGTAGCCGTAAAATACGGCGGCGGCGGTCACGCAAAAGCGAGCGGTGCAACGCTTAAAAACCGTGAAGAAGCTATGAATATGTTAAACGATCTTATAAAATACAATAAGGAAGAAGACAAATGATAGATAATATGAAAAAGATCCTTGAAAAGATCAAGGAGTATGACAAAATAATTATATTCCGTCACTACAGACCTGACGGTGATGCTATCGGTTCAACAAAGGGATTAGCACAGATCATAAAAAACACCTATCCTTCCAAGCGTGTTTATTTACAAAACAACGATTTTTCCGATTATCTTGCTTTTTTGGGCAAAGAGGACGAGCCGTTAACGGATGAAGAATACAGCGACGCTTTGGGTATTGCAATAGACACGGCGACGCTTGACAGACTGTCAAATCAAAAGTTTACGCTTTGCAAGGAACGAATAAAGATAGACCATCATATTCCCGTAGAATCATACGCCGATTATGAATGGGTGGAAGAACACCGTTCTTCGTCATGCGAAATGATTGCAGCATTTTACGATGTATTTAAAAACGAGCTTGTGATGACTCCAACGGCTGCTTACTATATTTACACAGGTATGGTTACAGACTCAGGAAGATTCCGTTTCAGAGAAGTATCGGGTGAAACCCTACGACTTGCAGGATTGCTTTTAGATCAGAAATTCGATACAGAAACTCTGTATGCCAATCTTTATTTGCGTGAATTTGACAGCTTTAAATTCGAATCACACGTTCATAAGAAAATGAAAATTTCCGAAAACGGTGTTGCAAGTGTATACGTTACACGCGCTATGCAGGAGCAATTTCAGCTTTCCAACGAGCAAGCAAGCTCATCCGTATCGTTTATGGACTCTATCAAGGGCTCTTTGATTTGGCTTGCATTTATAGATAATGACGACGGATCTATCCGTGTAAGGCTCCGCTCACGCTTCGTCACTATAAACGATCTTGCAAAAAAATACGGCGGAGGCGGTCACGCCTGCGCTGCAGGAGCAACCGTTCATTCGCGAAAGGAAATGAACGCTCTTATCAAGGAAGCTGATGCGCTTTTGAAGGAGTATAAAGAGAACAATGAGGGATGGCTATGAGAATACTTATAACAAACGATGACGGTTATGATAATCTCGGCATACAGCTAT
>JAFYMA010000169.1 GCA_017556845.1 Clostridia bacterium
ACATTCAGCGTGAAGAATATCCGATGGCAAAGAAAAAGAAAAAGCCCATACTTCCCGTTGAAATGGAAAAAACGGACAAGAAAGAGCTTTGCAAAATGTATGATGGTATTCCCAAATCGTCAAGCGAAGATTCCGAAGCATTTGAAAAGGTACTGAAAAAAATAAATGATGTAGCACTTGCCAAAAACGAAAGCGATCCTGAACACAACTTTTTTATCGCCCTTGCGTATCTGTATGGTATAGACGTTGAAAAAAATGCTGACAGAGCTGTGGAAATGCTCGCATTTGCATCAGAAAAAGGATACGTTGAAGCCACACGGAAGCTGTCGGACATATTGCAAACGGGCGACGGCGTAAAAAGAGATTACGAAAAGGCGGCAAAATACCAGCGTGTGCTCGCTGAGCAATTAAAAAGGATATACGAAAGAGAAAAAACAGAAAAAGCGGCGGAGAATTATATAAACGCTTTATGGGAGTCGGGTGACAGATATTTTTCAGTCGGAAAACTTGATATATCGTTGGAAATATTCGATGAAATGCTTAATTGGAGCAAGTGCTCAGCAAAAACATTCAACACGGAATATTTTCAAAGACTCTATTCGGTAAGCTGTAAAAGACTTGGTGAGGTATATGCCAAAAAAGGAGATACGGACGCTGCCGTAAGCTATTACAAGGAAAGCCTGAAGGATGCAAAAAAACTGAAGGACACATTGAAAACGCCGCAAGCAAAGCGGGATCTTTCCATAAGCTACGAAAAAATAGGTGATATATATGCTCAAAACGGCAATTACGACGCCGCTTTAACCTTCTACAAAAAGCTTTTGAAGCTGAGCCTTTCAATAGCCGATGAGGTAAATACTGCCGATTCTCGCCGCGGCGTTCTGATAAGCCGTAGCAAGATAGGAGATATACATAACAAAAACGGAAGTGTAGATCTTGCGCTTGAATACTACAGCGAATGTCTTAAATCTGCAATAGACATACTTAAAAATGAGCCGTCCGATCAGGCAAAAAGCGATCTGTCGCTGATATACGCAAGAATCGGCTATATGTACGAGCTGTTGGCAAAGCTTGACTGCGCTTTTGATATATACGAAAAGAAGCTTGATCTTGACGAAGAGCTGGCAAAGGAAAGAGGAACTTTGGAGGACGTAAGAAATCTTTCTGTATGCTATGAAAGACTCGGAAGTGTATACGAGAAAAGATCAGAATACGAAAAAGCACTTGAATATTATAAAAAAACTCTTACCTTGAGAAATGAGCTTGCAGAAAAAAACGATGCCTTGCAAATACGGTTCGAGCTTGGAATAACCCATTATAACATCGGCGGTGTTTATATAAAAATGTCCGATCACGATGCATCGCTTAACAGCTACAGCAAAAGCATTGATCTGATAAGACTGTTGGTTGAAAAAGCGCCGTCGGCAACATTCCGCAGAGGTCTTTACGGCTGCTATCACGGGATAGGTAATGTATACGAGCAAAAAGGAATGACCGAGCGCGCCATTGACTATTACAAGCAGGCATTTGATCTTTGCGATGCTTTGTATAAAGATTGTAAAACAGCGGAGGCAGCGTGCGATCTGTCATTGATCTGCGAAAGCCTCGGAAATATATACACGCAGAAGAACGATAATTCTCTTGCAATTGTATACTGCAAAAGAGAGCTTGAGCTTCGTAAAATACTTACCAAAAGTATAAAAACTGCAGCTGCACTTGATGATCTTGCGTGTGCATATGTTAAGACAGCAATGCTGAAGCATCCTTTTGATACGGAAATGCTCATACAAGCTTACAGTATATACTGTTCACTGTGTGATGCTTGCCCTGACGTAATGAAATACAGAAAAGATAAAGAAACGATGAAACAGCTTTTGGAAAGTCTGAAGGGATAATATGAAAAAGGTTACAGTTGCTATGAGCGGAGGGGTAGACAGTAGTGTCTGCGCCGCTCTGATGCAGGAAAAAGGATACGATGTAAAAGGTGCAATAATGCGCTTGCACAAAGGCATCGAAAAGGATATTGAAGATGCACAGCGTGTTTGCCGCCATCTCGGCATACCTCTTGAAATATACGATTTTACGAATGAGTTTGAGCGTGAGGTCATAGACAGATTTTGCTGCGACTACGGAAACAACCTCACCCCGAACCCTTGTATATACTGCAACAACGCATTGAAATTCGGTGCGTTTTTGCGCCGCGCTCTTGATGACGGATGCGATCTTGTCGCAACGGGACATTACGCACGTATAATTGAGGAAAACGGCAGATATACCCTGCACACAGCCCGCAATAAAGACAAGGATCAAAGCTACGTTTTATACGGAATGACCCAGTTTGCGTTAGCGCATACCCTTTTTCCTTTAGGTGAATACGAAAGCAAGGAAGAAATACGCTCCTATGCAGTCAAAAAGAGTCTGCCGTGTGCACACAGAACGGACTCGCAGGACATCTGCTTCATACCAGGCGGCGATCACGCAAAATTCATCGAGGACAGAGGCATAGTTTTGCCTGAGGGTGATTTCGTTGATACGTCGGGAAATGTTCTCGGCACTCACAAGGGAAGACTTCATTACACATTAGGTCAGCGAAGAGGACTCGGCATTGCAAAGGGCGAACGCGTTTTCGTCGTAGACAAAAACGCTTCTGACAACACCGTGGTCATCGGAAACGGATCGGATCTTATGAAAAGCGGAATCATTTGCACAAGCGTCAATTTTTCAGCCATCGACGCTTTGACTGAGCCTCTTTCCTGCCAGGTTAAAATAAGATACCGCAAGGCTGCAAGCCCTGCGGTAATAAGTCCGTGTGAAAATGGCGTAATATGCCGTTTTGACACACCTCAGCGTGCCCCCGTTGCAGGACAAGCTGCCGTATTTTATATTGGCGATACCGTAATAGGCGGCGGAATAATATCACAGATTCTGCCGTAACACCTCAAAGGCAAGCACGGTTGCGGCAGACGATGCGGAAAGCGATTGCATAAATTCCCTGCCGTATTCAAGACGCACTATACTGTCCGCCTTTTGAAGAACCGCTGAGGATATTCCCCTTTTTTCACCGCCGACCACGAGCAAAAGCGGTTTTTTGAGATCTGCATCGTATGCGCTTACGGAATTTCGTATTCCGGCGCATACGATCTTATATTTTTTCTCCTTGAACATACCGTACATTTCATCGCACGAGGTGAACAACGTCATTTTTTCCGATGCACCGGCTGATGATCTGCATACGGTTGACGATGCGCTCATCCAGTTACGCGCAGGCAAAACGGCGCCGTCCGCTCCTGCGGCATATATTGAACGAAGCGTATAACCGAAATTGAACGGATCCTCTATACCGTCAACGTAAACGTAAAATCCGCTGTCCGTTATCATATCGGGCGTTATTATCGGTATTTGCCTGTCGGTACAGTATGCGGCAACTCCGCCGTGAGTTTTCCCCTGAGTAATGCTGTCAAGATACCCGCTTGTAACGTATTCTATATCAAAGATGTGCTTTTCTGACATAGCTAATAGATAGTCGAGCTGTCTTTTCTTCTGTTTTTTCTTGTCCTCATCAAAGAGGACTTTTTTTATTTTTCTTTCATTCAGAGAGGAGTTCAAAACGGCTGACACCGACACCATTCCCTCAAACAATATAAGATCAGACGTATTTATATCCATATTATCCACCCAGAACGGTGATAGCATCGAATATACTTTTAACCTTGATTATCTGTATTCCGTCAATACCGTTCAGCTCTTCCTTGTTCAATTCGGGCACCATCACCCTTTTAAATCCGAGTCTTGCACACTCCTTGACTCTCATCACGGCGTTATTCACTGCACGCAATTCACCCGCAAGACCCAATTCGCCCATAACCGCAATATCATCAGGCACAGGCACGTCCTTTATGCTTGAAATAAGCGCCAAAGCAAGCGCAAGATCTGCCGCAGGCTCGTCCACCCTCAATCCGCCGATGACGTTTATGTACGCATCAAACGATGAAAAACGCAAGCCGAGCCGTTTTTCAAGCACTGCAACTATAAGGCAGACTCTGTTTACGTCGTACCCTGATGACGTTCTGCGGGGCGACGGAAAATACGTTGATGTAACGAGAGCCTGTATTTCCGCAAGCAACGGACGGCTTCCCTCTACCATACACACAGTGCAGTTGCCCGACAC
>JAFYMA010000170.1 GCA_017556845.1 Clostridia bacterium
GGATATGCTCCATATATTAAACGTGTTTCGGAAATATCTTTCCCCATGATAACAGGATTTGATAACACTATGTCTAAAGATGATGACGGAAAAATAAAACTTTTGTTTTGCGGTGTAATGTACAGTGATATCAGGTCACCGGAATATTTACTTAAAATCATTTCAAGACTTGATGAAAGATTTGTCATCAGCTTTATTGGTATCCACTGTGAGCATATGATAAAAAGCTTCAATATAAAAACCGATGCCCAAATAATCACACATCCCCCTATTGATTATGAGAAAATAAAACAAGTGATTGCCGATTCTGATATTCTTATTAATATAGGAAATTCTGTTCCGGTTCACATTCCGTCCAAAACCCTTGAATACATAAACACGGGAAAACCATTTGTTAATTTCTATAAATTTGATGAATGTCCAACACTACATTATACGCGCTCTTATCCATTATGTCTCAATATTAATGAGCAAGATACAGATCTGGAATCCGCCACACGCCGCTTTATAGATTTCTGCACAAGCACAAAAGGAAAAAAGCTCGACAAAGAATGGATATTGAAAAACTATAAGGATTGTACGCCAAATGTAATTGCAAAGCATATTGAAGATACGTGCCTTAATATATACGATCAAAAATATAATTCACATAAATAAATTGATAAAAAAAAACAGCGTTCCAACGGTAACAAAATCCGATGGAACGCTGTTTTTATATAATTTGCTACTTCTAAATAAAGTACTATAAGTATCTGTGCTAACGGTTGTTTTATATTTTTTTTCCTCTCGTTGCACGCTTTCCGCCGTTTATTGAACTTACGTTGTATTTTCTGTCGTCAAACTCTATCTGACCGTCTTCATCAGCAGCTGAGGCGAAGACGAGGCTGTCGTTTTCGTCAAGCTTTATTCCGATGACTCCAACTGAGTTTTTCTTAAGCAGCTTTGCACCGGAAGAATCAAATGTAACGCACATTTTGTTTTTTGATATGAGAATAACGGTTTGACCGTCCTTTATAAGTCCTACGAATAAAAGCTTATCATCCGAAGAAAGACGGGTAGCGTCCGTGGTTTTACGGCAAGAGTCGAATTCGGAAACAGCAGCTCTTTTCACAAGACCTGACTCGGTGACAAAAAGAAGCTTTTCTCGTTGTTTAAGATTCGATGCAACAAAAAGAACGTTCTCATTTACAGTAAGAGGACTTACCTTCTCAAGCGGAACACCCTTATCATTGTATCTGCCCATCGGAACGGACATCGCCTTGACCTGATGGCATTTGCCGTTATCGGTAAATATATACAGCTTGCCCGTATTCATCACGCGGCAAACGTATTTATGATCCTTATGAACATTTTCGCAGTTTCTTTCATACGTTGCTTCGTCTATAAGCTTTACATATCCGAAGCGGTTTACCAACGCATACACCTTTTCTTCTTTTATCTCCGTCTTTTTCAAGACTACGGCTTCTGCGTCAACTATCTGCGTTTTCCGTTTGACTGCGTATTTCTTTTTTATTTCAAGAAGATCCGCTTTCATTTTGTTATTCATTTTCGTCTTACTTGAAAGCAGTCCGCTGTAAAGCTCAATATTTTTTTTGCATTTTTCAAGCTCTTTAACAAGCGTCGTCATTTCGAGCCCTATAAGCTTTTGAAGCTTCATATCAAGAATAGCATCTGCCTGAATTTCAGTAAAATGAAAGCCTTGTGCGATCTTTTCACATTTTTTCGTTTTGAACTTAATTCCGTCCGTGATGCCCTTCATAAGACATTTTTTTGCCATAGGAACGACGGTAGATCCTCTGAATACCTCTATTATTGCATCAATACAGTCAACGGCGGTTATAAGTCCCTCTCGCACCTCAGCAGCCTTTTTTTCCCTTGCGAGAAGATTTTTATACTTTCTCGTCACGGTTTCACGGTAAAACTCGACAAACTCCGTAAGAATACGAAAAAGCGACATCTGATAAGGAACTCCGCCCGAAAGCAGAACGGCGTTGTAACCGAACGTATCCTCAAGCTTTGCCTTTTTGTATAGCAGATTTATATTCTGCTCAACGTCCGCACCCTTACGTAATTCAACGACGATACAAACTCCGTCCTTGCCCGAAAAGTTCTTTATATCAACAACATCCGGCATTACCTTTGAACGAACAAGATCAGCTACGGTGTCCATAAATTTATCTATACTGCCTATCATGGTATACGGTATTTCCGTAACTACTATATTGATCTTTCCCTTTTCGCCCTTTTCTGTTTTCACGTTAGCCCTTACACGTATACGTCCTGATCCGTTTTTATATATTTCGGGCAATTCGCTTTTATTTACTACCGTTCCTCCCGTTGCAAAATCGGGGCCTTGTATATATGAAAAAAGCTCATCTTCCTTCATTTTTGGTTTTTCTATAAGCGCAACCGCAGCGTCGATGACCTCGCCGAGATTATGCGTCGGCATTTTACACGCCATTCCTACCGCGATACCGTCAGTACCGGAAATAAGTATATTGGGAACGCACGCCGGTAATACCGTCGGCTCTTTTTCTTTATTATCGAAATTGGGGACAAAGTCCACAACATCTTTATCAAGATCAGCAAGAAGAACGTCCTCGGAAATTGCGCTGAGTCTTGCTTCTGTATAACGCGAAGCTGCCGCATCGTCGCCCTCTACCGATCCGAAATTACCGTGCCCGTCAACTAACGGATGATTATAGCACCAATTCTGTGCCATATGCACCATTGCATCATAGATCGAAGCATCGCCGTGCGGATGGTATTTACCCATAGTTTCACCAACCACTCGGGCAGATTTTTTATAATCGCCCGTCGATGAAAGCCCAAGATTTTTCATAGCCCACAAAATTCTTCTGTGCACCGGCTTAAGTCCGTCGCGCACGTCGGGCAAGGCTCTGTCTGTAATTACGCTTACTGCATAATCTATGAATGATGATGACATTTCATCGCAGAAATCAGTAGGTACTATATCTTCAATTATTTCTTCGCTGATGATCTGTTTTTTCTTTGCCATTTACTTCTCACCTCACACGTCCAACGTCGCCTTATCGGCATTGCTTATGATATATTCCCTTCTCGGAGCAACCTCCTCACCCATAAGAACAGACGTAAGACGGTTAGCGTCGAGAACATCCTGCATACATATCTGCTTCAGCTTTCTCGTTTTTGGATCCATAGTAGTTTCCCAAAGCTGCTCTGAATCCATTTCTCCCAAGCCCTTATATCTTTGAACATCAAAATTATTCCCGTGCTTTGCTCTGTATTCATTAAGCGCTTTATCATCGTAAATATACTCCGCTTTTCCCTTTTTGGGCTTGACTCTGTAAAGCGGGGGCATAGCACGGTATAGCTTTCCTGCATAGATCAATTCGGGCATAAAGCGGTAAAACAGCGTTAAAAGCAGTGTGCTTATATGACCGCCGTCAACATCGGCGTCCGCTGCTATTATGATCTTATCGTATTTCAGATTATTAATATTGAAATCATTGCCGTATCCCTGTGAAAAACCGCAGCCGAGCGCGTTTACTATCGCTTTTATCTCCTCGTTTGCAAGCACCTTGTCAACGCTTTGCTTTTCAACGTTCAGTATCTTTCCTCTGATAGGAAGTATCGCCTGAAACGTACGGTCTCTGCCTGTTTTTGCTGTGCCGCCCGCCGATTTTCCCTCTACTATAAATATTTCGCATTTGCTCGGATCGTTTAATTCCTGTCTTGCAAGCTTTCCGTTTCCCTCAAATGCGAATTTCTTATCGGAAAGATTGGTTCTGATCCTTTCCTCCTCCTTACGTAATCTTGCTGACATTTCAGCCCTTGAAATTATCGTTTTCAAGGTATCAAGATCACGGTCAAAGCAGTATTGTAATTTGGCGTTAAGAACCGATACTACTACGCTCTGCACCTCGGTATTATCAAGCTTTGTTTTCGTTTGCCCCTCAAATCGCGGCGACGGATGGCTGATAGAAATAACAGCCGTCATTCCGCTTCGTGTATCGTTACCCGTAAAATTGACGTTTTTATCTTTTATGTTGCCAAGCTCGTGTGCATATTGGTTAATGACCTTTGCAAACCCCGACTTAAAGCCATTTACGTGTGTTCCGCCCTCCATCGTATTTATGTTATTGCAAAAGCTTACTATATTATCTCCGAATCTTTGCGAAAAGCAAAACGATACTTTGACTGAAATACCGTCCTTTTCTCCTGCAATGCTAACCGTTTTGGTCAGACGCTTTTCCTCATTTTCCTGCAAAAGCAATGAATCTACAAATCCCGAAATTCCTTCAGGCTCGTGAAATATCTCCATTTCTTTCCCGTCGCGCTCATTGATAAACGAAACGGTAAGCTCAGGGTTCAGATATGCAGTTTCCTTTATTCTTTCCCTTAGCGCGTCAGCTTTGAATTTTGTAGTATCAAATATTGACCCGTCAGGATAGAAGGTGATCTTAGTTCCTGTTTTTTCAGTCTTATCAACGATCGGCAAAAGCTCACCCTTTTTCAGCTTTAAAACAGGCTTTCCCTTTGAATATTCATCCTGATACACGCACCCGTCACGCATTACCTGCACTATCATTTTTTCCGACAGTGCGTTAACAACAGACGAGCCGACTCCGTGGAGTCCGCCCGACGTTTTGTAGTTACTGTTATCAAATTTTCCGCCTGCGTGAAGCGTGGTCATAATAATGCGTTCAGCGGGATATCCCTTTTCGTGCAGATCGACAGGTATCCCTCTGCCGTCATCTTCAACAGTGGCTGAGCCGTCCTTTCCGAGAATAACGGTGATGTTATTGCAATATCCCGCCAGATGCTCGTCCACCGAGTTGTCCATAATTTCATATATAAGGTGATTAAGTCCTTTAACCGTAGTGGATCCGACGTACATTCCCGGACGCTTGCGAACGGGATCAAGTCCCTCTAAAACAGATATATTACTTGCGTTATATCCCACTTACACACTTCCTTTCTTTTTTTGATATTTATAATCCGATACAGTGGATACATAATAGCTTTTACTTTCGTTTTATCGCAAAAACGACATCAGTCTGCTTCTGAATTCACTCATTTTCACGATCTCTCTTGAACGAAGCTCTAACGGAAGAGCCCCCTTGTTTATTGCAGCATCGTCTGACAAAACGAGTATAATGTTTCCGCTTTTGCGTCCCTCTGTGATCTCGTTGTCAAAGGCATCCCATTCTTTTTTCACCCACTTTGTTTTCAGATGATCCGCATTTGAGCTGACAAGGACCATATGCTTCGATCTGTCGATAGCTTCAAAAATAGGTGTTCTGTAGTCATCATTGCCTATTGAAGGCAAGGTTTCCTTAGCAAAAAATACGACCTTTCCGCTTTGGGTAAGGTGATCGTATACCTTCTTCGCCAGTGCCTCATCCTCTGATTTATACGATATAAATACATCGTATTCTCCTGAATTGGGCAGCGTCTGACCGAGATATATCTTTAACGCTTGTGACTGTGTTGACTCCTGCGGATGATCTTCAAGCGTGCAAGATGTAAGACTTGCTATACGCTCTATACATTTATCCGCAATTTCTCCATTCAGTCCGACATACTTACAGTAATTAAGAATACGCTCGTAGCCAACGACAAGATCTGCATTACTCAAAGCACCGTTTTTGTCATTCATAAGCTCCTCGAACAAAGCGATCGCAGCCTTTCCGTAATCCGCTATTTTTTCTTGATTTTTATCGGATACCCCGTGTATACTGCTCTTTTGCTTTTTTTGCTCGCTCTGTTCCTTGACTGCATTTTCAAACGCTTCAACGATCATTTCAACATATGATCTTATATACCTATCCGATGAGTTTCCGATCGGCGTCTGATACGGTGCAGAAATCTCGCAAAGCCTTTCCTTTGCCAGCCTTACGACATCCGTTTCATCATATCCCACACAAACACAGCAAAACGCAAAGCGCCTGATATAATCGTATAATAAGTCATCCTCCGGCATACCGTTCAACCCGTCGATGCACTTATCAAGCGCTTCTGTATATAATTGCATACGTATCAGTATATCTATGAGCTTTAACTGAGATAACAGACACGTATTATTATCGACAAAAGCACCGTTTGACTCCTCATACACATCCTTGCACAGATCAAAATGCATTTCCTGCCAATATTTCGCACGTTCGTACATATAAAGAAACATGCAATTTTCCACCTGCTTCGAGTACGTCTTAAGACTCGACTCAGATGAAAACAGTTTGTATATTTTATTCGTAAGAGCCTCGGCACAAGCATCCTCATTTCCGCCTTCTACGAGAATACAGTTCAAAAGCTCCATTTGGCTCATATGATCGGGGAAACGAACATCGCCGTTGATAACGGGTAATATCAGCGTTCCGTTTTTTTCCGCCACATCAAGAATAAGCTCTGTTTCACGTTTAACATATTCACTTTTGAATGAGCTGTCAGTCACGACCGGTATAAGTATCTTTGCATTCTGTATGGCACATGAAATGCTTTCAAGCCAATTATCACCGATCTCAATGCTCGTTTCATCAAATACAGATATGCCTTTTTCGTTAAGATGTTTCCTGATGCTATCTCCGAGACTTTTATATTTTCTTTCGCAGGAAATGAAAACGTCAGAATAAGACACAGTTCTTTTTTTCTTGTGAAATATCTGCTCGATTATATCATCGTACTGCTTGTAAAGGCTCTGTATATCAAACACGGATCTTTCTCCGCCGTACATTACAACATAATCAAACAGGCTTCTGTATTTCAGATATATTGATTTTATTTCATTTCCCATTCCCAGACGTATACACGCCTCGTTTTCGCTTATTCCGTTCATATTGCCAACTATCTCGTTAAGCGTAGTATCGTCGATATACACGTATACAAGGCGTACATTATCGGCATATACACGCTTTATTTCACGCATGCCTGCCAGAAAAGATACATCGTCCGTAGATAA
>JAFYMA010000005.1 GCA_017556845.1 Clostridia bacterium
CATAATTCCTTCGACAGCTTTTCACAGGCAAATGCGACGACTACGGATTACAAGATAGGCGACAAATACGATACGTTGTATTTACACGACAAATCAAAGACTAAAAATAATGTTGTCTATAATAACGGCTTGTGGTATTTTGTCAGAATAAACGGCATGGGCAAATATGATATATGTACTACCGAAGACATTTTTGCGACCTCTGAAGAATTGCAGTATACCGTTGTAAAAAGCATTTCTTCTCTGTGGTATGCGCAAAGCGGCGGATTTTATCCTACGATCTCACCGTCGATCTTTAAATACGATGACAGACTCTTTTACTCGGTTGCAGATGCAGTGTATGTATGTAACTTTGATATGAGTAATCAAAGCGTTGTTTTGAAGCCTGAAAAACCGAACAATTATACAAATCTTTACGGTATATTTATAGATAACGACGTATTGTATTATCAAATGCTTGATACGCCGAACTGCACACAAAACGAGCCGCTTTCATCATATCAGCTCAAAAAAGCGGATATTCTGTTTGCGACAAATTCGGATCTTTATCTTTCTGACGGTGTGATTTTGGGAGTTAAAGGCGAGATTACTGCGAGAGATCTGATGTTCAATGCTATCAATTTCAAAAAGGTATATTTCGGAGATGATATTCACGGCAACGGCTCTTGCTTTGTCAAAAACGGAGATAAGCTGTATGTTTACGGCGAAGGAGATACAGTTTCCCGCGGATATACGGTTATCGTTTCGGGCGACGTCAACCGCGACGGCAAGGTGAATACATTTGATATAATACGCTTGAAAAAGCTCTTGAACAATGGCTCTGTTTCAAGTGAGGATATTTTGTATTTCGACGTCGATCTTAACGGAGAGCTTAACGAAAGCGATCTTGATCTTCTTGTTTCTCTTGTAACGGAATAACGCATAGTATTACCCCCTATTGCATATCATTTTTTGAGGTGATATACAATAGGGGGAAAATTTTCTTTATACAGAACACGATACCGATTTTATAAAAAACGCAAAAGAATTGCCGTAATATTTATGCTTCTGTTTTCGATCGTTGCATTTTTTTCTGTTGAGCGAGCCATTTCACCGTCAGTGATGTCTTTGGCAAAAACAACGCTTGAGGGGGAAATATCAAAATGTATCAATGACAGCGTTATGCAGGTGATACAAAGCGAGAATGTTGAATTTGAAACTATGTATAGAACGGTGAAGAACACGGATGATTCGATATCGGCAATATTTATAAACGCATCTGAAGCGAATAGAATAAAAGCTCTTATTACAGAAAGAGTGATCGAAAATATCGAAAAAATCGACACTGAAATAAAAATTCCGATAGGTAATCTTACCGATAACATTCTGTTTTCGGGAAAAGGAAGATGCATTAACGTCGATGTGATTGCGGTAAGCTCGGTTCAAAACAGATTGGAGAATAAAACAAAGGACAGCGGCATCAATCAGACGCATCTGTCCTCATATATAGTTATAAACGCAAGCGTCGCTGCAAGAATTGGCGGAAAAAGCGTTAACGCCGAATCGTACAGTGAGATAATGCTGTGTGATACCGTGATAGTGGGAAAGGTCCCGGATTCATTTGTGAGCATTGATGTGCTTGATGAGCAAACGCGCACGTGGCTTCAATCGTACAAAAGATAAGGCTTATTTTATCTTTCTGCATTCAAGATAGAACCTTTTATCATCTGCGTGACCCATTGAAAATGTTTTTCTGGGCAATGCACCGTCTTTTATAACGGAGTAGAACAGCTCATCCTTGCGCATACCGTCGAATATAAAACCAATGCTGTTTTCTTTTTTTGCAAGAGTGATAAGATTTTCAATACCGTGAATGTAATCAACCTCGCATTCGGGATGCTTTTTGCTGAATTCAAACAAAAAATTCTGTATATCTCCCACGGGCAAAGACGTTTCAGGGCAGTTTACATAAATTTGTCCGTTTGAAGATGACGTATAGTAATTGTAAGTAAATGCGCTGTCGGACGTCTTTTCCGCGGATGCATTTCCGTACTGTTCAAATTCTTTCAATACCGTGGCAGGATCACAGTTCATTATCAATCGGTAAATAGGCTCAAATTCTATTGATTCATCGTGAATGTTTACAAGCTCAACGAGAGCGTATCGTGCAGGACAGTCAACACTGCACGGGCCTTTTTCAGCCTTTATTTTCTCGTAGCATGCCTTTGCTGTAGCTAAAGAATGATTTCCGTCGCCGACGGCAAACACAAGACAGCTTTCCTCATTCGTGATGTACTTGCGGTTAAATGCGTCAAGATCGGCAAGTGCGGATATAGCCCTGTCTACCCTGTCTGTCTGCTCCTTATCAAGAAACCATCCTGTTATATGGCCGCCATTCTGCATAAGATCGAAATCGTATGCGATTTCAAGCCCATTTTTTGCGTTCTTCAACGGTTCTATAACGGTTTTTTCACAATCGTCACAGAATAGCATAACGTGCGGAGATTCCACAGGGGCATTACAACGGATTCGTACTCTTGGAGGGATGCGTTCAAGAACAGTACCCTCGGTTGCTCTGATGGCGGAAGCGGCACCCTTGCTGTAATCGTATGCTTCAAGGTCGATCATACCTATGATACCGTGACGTATCTTACCGTTTGACGGCAGTACACGCTCAACGTATATCATAGAGCATTTTCTCTCAATGAAAAGATTTTTAATGTATTCTTCCATTGTTGTGGTGATGCTATTTATCTTTTCGTCTGTTGCATCTTCAAGATATACCTCGGGAAGAATGATGTTGTATGCCGAAAAATCGGGATCAGCATCATTTTTTGTTTTTTCCCAATATTCAGGCTCTGACGTGTACTGATCGCAGGCGATCACAGAAAATTTACTTGGCGACACCTTTCTGCTATCCGGCAGCAGAATGTCAGCAGGGAAGAAATAACCGTTTTTCATCTTATCTCCAAATTACATTATTTTCAGCGTTCTGACCGCTGAGTATAAAACATTCTATCATAAAATAATGTGTTGTGCAATATCTTTCAATTATTTTCATAAAAAATATGGCTTTTTTTCGATAATATATTGATTTTTCTTGTAAAACTTGCTATAATACAATTTGATATATAATAATGACATCCGAATATCGGATGAAAGGAACGGTAAAGATCATGGAATGGTTATCACTTAACGATATCAGAGAAAAATATCTGAAGTTTTATGAGTCAAAGGGGCATTTGCGTCACAAGAGCTTTCCCCTCGTACCGCAGGATGATAAATCCCTGCTTTTGATAAATGCGGGTATGGCTCCCTTGAAGAAGTATTTTACGGGAGAAAAAGAACCGCCGCGTCATAGAATGACAACGTGCCAGAAATGTATCAGAACACCTGATATAGAGCGCGTTGGTATCACTGCACGTCACGGTACTTATTTTGAAATGCTCGGAAACTTTTCTTTTGGAGATTATTTCAAGCACGAGGCTACTGCGTGGGCTTGGGAATTCTGCACAAAGGAGCTTGAGCTGCCCGTTGACAGACTGTACGTCAGCATTTATGAAAATGATGACGAAGCGTTTGATATATGGACCAAGGAGGTAGGTGTCGATCCTACACATATCGTACGCCTCGGCAAAGAGGATAACTTCTGGGAGATCGGTTCAGGTCCCTGCGGCCCTTGCTCAGAGCTTTATTTCGACAGAGGCATCGAGCACGGATGCGGTTCACCTGACTGTGCTGTCGGATGCGACTGTGATAGATTCGTTGAATTCTGGAATCTCGTATTCATTCAGTTTGAGGGTGACGGTAACGGCAATTATACCCCTC
>JAFYMA010000171.1 GCA_017556845.1 Clostridia bacterium
CTTACATTCCTCAAAGGCATCGTTTCTGGCAAACATAGCAAGATAACTCGGATACAAGTGCATCGGACACGCACGAACGCAAGTACCGCAACGGATACAAACACCGTCAGCGGTGTACGTGGGCGTTTCCTTTGCCGACATAACGAGGACTGCGGACGTGCCCTTAGTTACACTTCCCTCAATATCCCATTGAGCAGCGCCCATCATAGGACCGCCGTTGACGAGCTTTTTGACGTTTGCTCTCAATCCTCCGCAAAATTCAATAAGATCGAGATAAGATGCACCTATCGGGGCTAAAACGTTTTTAGGCTTTGCTATGCAGTCGCCGTCAACCGTGAGTATCCTTTCGATAAGCGGCATACCGTAAGCAAATGCTTTGTATACTGCCGAGCAGGTTTCAGCATTGAAAACGATGCATCCAACGTCTGCAGGGAGCTTTCCTGCGGGAACTTCGATATTTTTAAGTGCGTATATTATCTGTCTTTCATCGCCCTGCGGATATTTCGTTTCCATTATGCACACGTTGAACATATTTGACGAGCCGATCTCGTTTTTTAACGCCGCTACGGCATCCATCTTGTTATTTTCAACCGCTATACTGCATGTTCTCAGACCGAGCGCTTTCAATAAGATCGTCGCTCCGCCTATAATGGATTTCGGATCTTCAAGCATAAGACGGTGATTTGCACAGATATAAGGCTCGCATTCACAGCAGTTGATTATCATCGTATCAACTTTATTTATTGCCGAGCTTATTTTTGCATACGTCGGAAACGTAGCTCCGCCCATGCCGGATATTCCTGCCAGACGTATACGCTCAATGATCTCATCGCTTGTAAGATCCTTAAGAGGCGTTTCACACGGCTTTATATCAGGACAAAGCGTATCGTTGAAATCGTTTTCTATAACGATGCTTTCTATTGCTCTGTCATCGGGCATGCGCTTAGTGATTATCTGCTTTACAGTGCCGGATATGCTTGAATGTACGGGAACACCGAGTCCGTCCTGAACGATGCCTATAACCTGACCTTTCGTCACAGTATCGCCCGGCTTCACAGTCGCTTTACACGGCGCACCTATGTGCTGAGAAAGCGGAATACTGACTGTTTTAGGGGCGGTCAGACGTTCGATCTTCTTGTTTTTTGTATTTTTATGCTCTTTCGGGTGTATACCGCCCGTAAAGGTAAATGCCATAAGATCTCAACCTTTCAAAAAAAATAATGACTATTCATTTTATTTTATCATATTTAAATTAAAATTACAATAATATTAGATGAAAATATTATTCAGATTTTTCAAAAATCCTCCCGTGATAAAAGTCTATTGACAAAACGGTGCAAAGGTGTTATAATACGTATGCAAAAGAGTATAAAACTTGTAATGAAAGGATAATATAACGATATGTCAGAAGAAATGTTTGAAAACGATATATTCACTCTTACCGATGAGGACGGTGTTGAAACGGATTTTGAGGTAGCCGGAAGCTGCGAATACAACGGAGCTATCTACTTTGCCGTTATTCCGCTTGACGGCAACGGCGACGGTGAGCAGATAGAATATACTATACTTAAATCCGAAAAGGACGAAAACGGCGAGGATATATTCGTAACAGTCGATGACGATGACGAATTTGATGCAGTAGCCGATATTTTCGAGGATGAGCTGTTCTCTGAAGAGGACTACGGCTCAGACGAGTAATAACGCAAGATTTCCTGCTCAGTTAGTGATGATCGGGTGTTAAAACCCACAAGAGAACAATGGAGTCCGGGCTTTCCGTTGCGGGAATGCAGACCTCCCGAGCAGTTCCTGTTCAAGAGTTTCCGAATATATTTCCGAAATTCGCACGATCTGCAAGGACGCTGGTAGCACAAAGTGCGGAAGAGGACACCAACCTGCACTGCAGGGTTTCTCAATGCTCGATTACACGGCTTGGCGGGTTTTTGTTTTAATAACGAAAAGGAATTTAAAATGCTTTATTCTGAATATAACGGCTTTTCCTTGGCATCTCCCGTATGGGAAAAGGGGAAAAGCACCGAAATGAACCATACGCTTATGTTCCGCACGGTAACGGAGAAAAGCAAGGGAACTTTGAAAATAGCTTGCAGCTGTGCTTACAGACTCACCGTTAACGGCAAATTTGTATCGTCAGGCCCTGCGCGTGCAGCACACGGATTTTTCCGCGTTGACGAAATATGCCTTGATGAATATATGACCGAGAATGTAAACGTAATTGCAGTGCTCGTAGCGGGATATGCAGTAAACAGCTTTGAGTATCCCGATCAGATGTCATTTTTGTGCGCAGAGCTTGAATGTGACGGACTCGTTCTGGCATCTACGGGACTTGGTGGACAAAACGGCGGATTTGAGGCAATACAGTATAAACAAAAGCTGAAAAAGGCACAAAGATATTCATTCCAGCGCACGTTTGCCGAGGTGTATTACTATTCGGACAATTACGATGCTTACGAAACGGATGCGTGGTATTACTCAGAGCCTGTGGAGCTTGAAGAGATAGACTATCCTAAGTTTCTTCCGAGGGGTGTATATTATCCGACGTATCAGCTTGATCTTGCAAAAAGCATCGTAAATGCAGGCACAGTCGGCAAAAGCGACAAGGAAAGCTATTATACGGACCGTTCAATAGTAAACATAACGCCGATATTCAAGGGATACAAGGTAGATGAGCTTGGATTTTTCTCCTCTACGGAATACGGAAAGCTCGACTTTTATTCGAAGGCTCAGGGCTGTGTTGAGGCGTGTGAGGCTCCGCTCGTTGACAATTCTTACGTTGTGTTTGATATGGGACGTGAGCTTACGGGCTTTTGTGAGCTTGAGGTAGAATGTGAAGGTGATACCGTTATTTACGCCGCATTCGACGAAATACTGACAAGCGGCGACGTTGATCCTTACAGAATGAAATGCTGTAATATTGCAGTATGGCATCTATCAAAGGGAAAGTACAAGCTTTTTACGCTTGAACCGTATTCATACAGATATATAAAATTCGTATCTGTCGGAGCAGATGCGTATATACGCAACGTGTCGCTCAGACGCTTTGAATTCAACAGAGATGAAATAACAGCAGAGCGCCCGCAAGGAATGGATGAGGAGCTTTGCGAAATATACGATGCGGCAGTATCTACGTTCTGCCAGAACACGCTTGATATATATATGGATTGCCCGTCAAGAGAGCGCGCGGGCTGGCTTTGCGACAGCTTTTTCACGTCAAGAGTTGAATACGCTCTTACCGGAAAAACTACTGTTGAAAAATGCTTTATTGAAAACTTTATTCTTGCCGAGAAGTTCGGATATATTCCCGAAGGTATGCTTCCGATGTGCTATCCTGCCGATCATACAGATACGGTATACATACCTAACTGGGCTATGTGGTTCGTTATAGAGCTTGAGGAGTATCTGCATAGAAGCGGCGACAGACAGCTCGTTGACGATGCAAAGGAAAGAGTTTATGCCTTGCTCGATTTTCTGCGTACGTTTGAAAACAGCGACGGACTTCTCAGTAAGCTTCAAAGCTGGGTGTTTATAGAGTGGTCTGAATCAAATAAGCTCGTGCAGGATATTTCTTACCCGTCGAATATGCTTTACAGTAAATTCAAAAGGACGATAGCGAAGCTCTACGGCGACGAAAAGCTGCTGAAAGAAGCAGAAGAGCTTGCAGAGGTCATAAGAAACAGCTCGTTTACGGGCAGCTTCTTCTGCGACAATTCCGTATACGATGAATCCGGAGAGCCTGTTTTGTCGGGAAAATGCACGGAAAGCTGTCAGTATTATGCGTTTTTCTCCGGCGTTGCCACTGCCGAAACGTATCCTGAGCTTTGGGACACGCTCGTAAACGATTTTGGGCCGGAGAGAAAAGAAACTCAGAAATGGAGCTGGGTATCGTTTGCCAATGCGTTTATCGGAAACTATCTGCGCTTGGAGCTTCTTTACAATAACGGACTTTACGATAAAGTACAGGAGAATATCCGCGGATATTTCAAAATGATGGCTGATGAAACGGGAACGCTCTGGGAAAATGATACCTCGCACGCAAGCTGCAACCACGGCTTTGCATCCCACGTTATATATTGGCTGAATAAAATATAAAATTGAATAAAATATAAAATCAAAACGCCTGAGGAATAATGATCCTCAGGCGTTTTTATCAGTGCTTTTATTTAAGTATTTCCTTGAATACTCTTGCAACGTTTTTGTAGAATATTTTTTCTATCAGATCGTCAGAAAAGCCCTGGCGCTTCATTTCCGCTTCAAACATAGGCATATATGAAGCGTTTGCAGGCTCTAAGTTAAGGCTCGATATACCGTCGTAATCAGAGCCGAAACCAACGCAATCTGTGCCGCCTGCGTTTATAAGATGCTTCATATGCTGAACCGAAAGCTCGAACGTTGCGCCGTAATCTGCGGCGCTTGTGTACGATTTCATAAATTCAAAGCAGAAGTTCACGCCTGCAACGCATCCGCGCTCACCCATCTTTTTTATCATATCGTCGGATATATTTCTGGGATGGAAGAATACGCCTCTTGCGTTTGTATGGCTGTCTACGAACGGCTTTGTTGTGTGCTCAAGAATATCGTAAAAGCCCTTGTCAGAAATGTGAGCAGTATCTATTATGATACCAAGACGCTCCATTTCCTCAAGAAATTCAAATCCCTTGGGGGTAAGTCCCTTTTCTTCCTGAAGCTGATTGTTGTTGCTTATACCGTTCGCGGTGGTCAGCGAATTATCGTAGTTCCATACAAGATTCATCATACGGACGCCTCTTGAATAGAAATGGTGGAGATTTTCTATCTTTCCCTCACACGCTTGTCCTTCTTCTACGGTGAGCAGGGCTGAGATCAGCCCTGCTTTTTCATTTTTCTCAATATCCGAATACGATAGCACGGGAGCGATATAAGCCTTGTTAAGCTCCATCTGCTCGTAAAACATGTCGATCAAATGATTTATATATTTGAACGGTGAGCCTTCTCTTGCCTGCGTATCCATAAAAGCCGCAAAGCATTGAACGAGGCATTCGCCCTTTTGGAGCTTCTTTATATCAATGTGCAGATCGTTTTCATAAAGAGCGTACGGAATGTTTGCTAATTGCTTGTAATACAGCTCCGATACCGTATCACAATGCATATCAATATATTTCATATTACATCAAAGACCTATAAAGTGTTTCAAGTGTGTCAGGGTCGGTAATTTCATCGTTTGCGATCACTATAAGTCCGGCGGTCGATACCGTTATCTTTTTACCCATAGCGGCAACTGCATCGTTTATTGCAACGTAAGATACGCCTGCGTATGCATAGGATGTGGAAAGTGCAGATTCTGCAATGCCCATCGTGTTTATAACGAAGGACTTGGGCAGATAGATCGTACCCTTTTCACCTACTGCAACGATCTTTGTGCTTGAGGAATCAAGCATTACCTGCTTGCCGTTTGCGTATGCGTTGTAGGAATTTGCCTTGAATAC
>JAFYMA010000172.1 GCA_017556845.1 Clostridia bacterium
ATCGACGATCTTGTCGTAAAGGGTACGAATGAGCCGTACAGAATGATGACGTCACGCTCGGAATACAGACTGCTTCTCCGCCAGGACAACGCTGACGAGCGTTTAACGCCGTACGGATACGAAATAGGGCTTATAAGCGAGGAGCGATACGCAAAATTCAAGGAAAAGCAGGCAAGGATAGAAGCGGAAATAAAAAGAGCCGCCGCAGTAACGATACGCCACACAGAGCAGCTTGACGAAATATGCGATAAGGCAGGCACAGAGCGTGTAAATTCGGGTATGAAGCTTTCAGACCTTTTGCGCCGTCCTCAGCTTACGTACGAGCTTTTAGCCCCCGTAGACGTTACGAGAGAGGAAAACGACATAGATATCCTCAACGAAGCGCAGGTCAGAATAAAATACGCAGGCTACATAAAAAAACAGCTTGCCTCCGTAAAAGCCGCGCGCAAGCTTGAAGACGTAAAGCTGCCGAGCGATATAGATTACGGCAAAATAAAGGGACTGAGGCTTGAAGCAATGCAAAAGCTCGATAAAATGCACCCTCAGACAGTCGGTCAGGCATCGAGAATAAGCGGCGTTTCACCTGCCGATATATCCGTTTTGCTTATATATCTGGGTATAAGATAACACGATTCAGTATTTGTTTTATAAAAGTGTCCCCGATGCCCACCCCCCCAAGTTGCAAAGCAACTGGGCATCGGGACACATCACCGCAAGCGGTGATAAAGGCTCAGTTAAAAGCAAAAAAGCTTTCCTTTCTGTCGATATATCAACTTCGTTGATTCGATATGCTTTCACTTCGTTCAAGCTCGATATATTGTCGCTTCGCGCCAATTCGATATGAGATAAATCCCTCGTTTGCGGAGCAAACATATCGAGCCGTAGGCATATCGAGTTGCGCTAGCAACATATCGAAAATCCCGTTAGGGATTTATCTCGATGCGTGATTTGTCCGTTAAGGACATCACGCATAATAAGGAAGGCTTTTTCGTTTATTATCCGTTTTTATCTTCCGTCCGCTCACATAGCGGACAAAGCACTGCCTTGCATTTTTCCGACTTTCAGACACATCATAATTTGCCCGTCCCCGTACCCAAAAACGGGGCGGGCAAAGCACTGCCTTGCAGTGCAAAAGCAAAAACGTCCGACGGGGATTCACCATCGGGCGTTATTTTTCGTTTATCTTCCGTCAACGTAGTCACACGCATCAAGGGCGGCTGTTGCGCCGTCCGATGCGGCTGTCGCCACCTGGCGTATTTTTTTCGTTCTGCAATCTCCCGCAACGAAGATTCCGCGTACATTCGTTTCACAGCCTTCGTCTGCCTTTATATACCCTCTTTCATCAAGGGCAATAAGACTTGCGAATATCTCGTTTTGCGGAACGAGTCCTATGGCAACGAACATACCGTCAACGTCTATTTCCGATGTCTGTGACGATAATGTATTTTCTACCGTTATTTTTGAAAGCTCACCGTCAGTATCGCCGTGAAGGGCGTTTACCACCGTGCCGAGCATTATTTCAATATTGTCAGTATTCTTCACCTGCTCTGAAAGCGATGCCTCACCCGTGAAGAAATCAAGGTTCTGTATCAGATACACCTTGCAGCACAGCTTTGATAAAAGTATCGCCTCCTGCAATGCGGAATTACCCCCGCCGATAACGGCAACCGTTTTATCCTTGTAAAACGCACCGTCGCATACTGCACAGAACGAAATGCCGTGTCCTATAAAATCTTCCTCGTTTTCAATTCCGAGCATTCTGTGCTTTGTACCCGTTGCTATTATTACAGCCTTACAGGTAAAGTCGCCGTCGTCCGTTTTTACAGTCTTGTATTCGCCGCCGTCCGAAACGGAAAGCACCTGACAGCTTTCAACGTCAGCACCCTGAAGCATTACCTGCTCTACGAGCTTTTCAGCAAATTCATTGCCCGAAAGAGAGTAAAATCCGGGGATATTTTCGACCTTCGGAGAATGGGTAATCTGTCCGCCGAATGCGTCCTTTTCGATAACGAGAACGCTTTTATTCGCCCTGCGTGCATACAGGGCGGCAGTCAGCCCCGCAGGGCCGCCGCCGATCACTATGATATCGTACATATTTTATCCGTCCGTATTACGCCTTAAGCCATTTTTTGATATCTGAAACGCCCGTGTACTTTTCCGCAGTACCGTTTTTGATGATGGCAAGGGTGGGAGCCTGCTTTATACCGAGCGATACGGCAAATTCAGCGTTTTCATCTGCAAGGAGCTTTACGTATTCAACACCGGCTTTATCAAGAAGCGAGCATGCGATCTTGCAGTTGGGGCAAGTTGCCGTTGTGAACAGATATACACCGTCCTTTGCCGAGCTTGTGTCCTCCTTTGTCTTTTCCTCGCAGGCACAAGCACTTTTTGTCAGAACGGAATTTTCAATATCGTATACCTTGCGGTCCTTGTACTCCTGCGTTTTGCCGTCGTTCCAGTTCTTTACGGGGCGGTAGTAGCCTGTGATACGGCTGTATACCTCCGTTACGCCGTGGCACTCGGGGCATTCAAAATGCTCGCCTGCAATATATCCGTGCGTTTTGCATACGGAATAAGTGGGTGAAAGAGTGTAGTAGGGCAAGCGGTAGTTTTCCGCTATCTTTCTTACGAGGTTTGCCGCCGCGCGCCAATCGGGGAGCTTTTCGCCCAAAAATGCGTGGAATACAGTGCCTGATGTATAAAGCGTCTGCAATTCATCCTGAACGTCAAGAGCTGTGAATATATCGGCAGTATAGTCAACGGGCAGGTGTGAGGAGTTAGTGTAATACGGTGTGTCCCCGTCGTCCTTCGCCGCCGTGATTATATCGGGGTAACGCTTAAGGTCGTGCTTTGCAAGACGGAAAGCGGTAGACTCTGCAGGAGTTGCCTCAAGGTTATAAAGGTCGCCGTACTTGACCTGATAATCGGACAGCTTTTCACGCATATGGTTAAGCACGTCCTTTGCGAACTGCTGCGTTTCCTTGTGCGTTAAGTCCTTTCTTATCCACTTTGCATTAAGTCCCGCCTCGTTAAGACCGACAAGACCG
>JAFYMA010000173.1 GCA_017556845.1 Clostridia bacterium
GCCATAGAATAGCATCTTTCTCCGTGCAAAGCCAGAGATACGTTAACAAAGCACAGTTTGAACATATAATTCCTCCGCAGATAGCCGCAATTCCCGAAGCACTTGAGGAATTTGAGCGTGCAATGGAGGAGGATGCACGTCATTACACGAATCTTCATAAAATGCTTTTCGATAACCATTATAAGCGTATGATAGAAAGCGGAATGAGTGAAAAGGAAGCCAAAAAAGCTGCTGACAAAAAAGCAAACGAGGATGCAAGATTCGTTTTACCGAATGCTTGCGACACGAGAATGATAGTCACTATGAACACGAGAAGCCTTTATAATTTCTTCTCTTTGCGTTGCTGTGACAGAGCTCAATGGGAAATAAGCGAGGTAGCAAAGCAAATGCTTTTACTTTGTAAGCAAAAATATCCTCTTTTGTTCAAGCACGCGGGCCCTGCCTGTGTAAGCAAGGGCAGATGCTCTGAGGGTGCATATTCGTGCGGAAAAGCAGCCGAAATGAGAAAGCTTTTTTGCTGAACAATATTTATGAATAAAAAATAAAATTCGGGAAACACTCTTTTTGAAGATATTCAAAAGGAGTGTTTTTTATGAAGCCTTTAATAATGTTTACATGCTTTGCTCTCATTCTTTCGATTTTCTCCGCCGCTATGCCCGTAAACGGAGAGGTTGAAATATACGACAGCGTATTACGCTTGCACGTTCTTGCAAACTCCGACAGCACAGAGGATCAACAGTTGAAGCTGTGTGTGCGCGATGCGGTCTTGCAGTGTATGAACGATGGTCTTTCGGAATGCGGTGATATAGAGCAGGCAAAGGCGTACGTTTCCGAAAATGCCGAGCTTATTACAAGCAGCGCAGAACAGTGCATAAGAGAAAACGGGTATGATTATAAAGTTGCGATCGAAACGGGCGTAGAGCAATATCCGACCAGAAACTACGGCAAGCTTTCCCTTCCCGCAGGAGATTACTATTCTGTAAAGGTAAAGATCGGCAAATCGGAGGGTCAGAATTGGTGGTGTGTTCTTTTTCCGCCTTTGTGCATAGGCGCTGCTATGGCAAACGAGCCTGAAGAGGAGCTCGCCGCGGTAGGACTTACACAAAACGAGATCAATATCATCACCAAAAGCGAAGAACCGGAATATGAAATAAAGTTCAAGCTTTTGGAAATATTCAAAAAAACATTTGTTTAAAATTTATCTTTTTCACAAAGTTTCAGATTTTTAAAAGCAAATAAACAGATTTTTTGTTATAAATATACAAAAAAATATAGTTTTTTCACCGATTATACGTTATTTTTTCCAAAATGCATATTGACAATAATCACATAATGCAGTATAATGACAAATAAGTAACACTCAAGGGGGAAAAAATGAAGCTTCTGAAAGAAAAAAATTCAAAGCGAAACCGTATAGTTGGTGTGTTTTTGGTCATTGCTATAGCCGTGTGCTCGCTTTACATTCCCAATATGATGACTACAAAAGCAACGTCGGAAATTGACGCATACGATCTTAACGGAGACGGAATCGTCAGCTCGAAAGACATAATAAGACTGAAAAAAGCAATACACGGAAACATTTATTCCGAGATATTGGACGTTAACAAGGATAATGTTGTATCAGATGCGGATATGCGTTTGATACTGTCCAATCTCGGCCATAGGTGCCCTGAAAAAGAAGTAATTATGTCGTTGACCTCGGGAAAGAACGACGGAGTACGGTACAGCGTTTCCTTATCATTTGAAAACAATTTTTCAGGCAGTGTAGACTATAAATTCATCAGCGGCGGTAAACAGTACGTTGAAAGCAGAGATGCAAACGTCACTGCAAATTCCGATCTTTCATCGTCTTTCACCGATCTTTCTTTTCTTTCCGGAAATTTCACAGTTGAGATAACTGCAAAAAATGCAAGATATTCGGACACAAAGACCGTATCGTACATAAACGGTCTGCCGCAGCTTTCTGCAGACAGCTATAATCTCGTCGTTGACGCTATGACAACGCAGGAAAAGGTATCTCTGCTCGTTTTGTGCAGTGCAAGCGGCGGAATGGCAGGTCAGACGTACGCCATATCAAGATTCGGTATTCCCTCAGCTCAGTTTGCAGACGGCCCTGCAGGGCTCAGAATATCCTCCAATACTATCGGCTATCCTTCAGGCAGTGCGTTAGCGGCGACCTGGAACACCGAGCTCGTAGAAGAGATCGCCGCACTGATCGGCGACGACTGCAAGCAATACGGTGTTGACGTGCTTTTAGCGCCCGGTATGAACATACAGAAAAACGTTTTATGCGGAAGAAACTTTGAGTATTATTCAGAGGATCCGTACTTATCGGGACTTATGGCGGCAAGCTACACGCTCGGCGTACAGTCGACGGGAGTCGGCGTTTCGCTAAAGCACCTTGCGGCAAACAATCAGGAAACGGGCAGATATTCCCTTTCATCAGACGTAACCGAGCGTGCATTCAGAGAGATATACTTAAGAGGCTTTGATTATGCAGTATCACTCGGAGATCCTTACTCCGTAATGACATCTTATAACCTTATCAACGGACGTCCTGCATCAGAATCGGGCAATATGATGAACGTACTGAGAAACGATTTCGGTTTCAACGGCTTTGTTATGACCGACTGGGGCGTACTTGGCGACAGAATCGAAAAGATAAACGCAGGTAACGATATGTATTGCGGTACTAACGATACCGCACTTGAAATATCCATAATAACGAACGGGATCCAAAACGGCCAGATAAGTATGAAGCAGATCAACGATTGCTGCAAGAACGTTCTTCGCGCACTTTCAAAGACAACTGCTATGGATAGATCAGCACCCGACAACACGATCTCGGACAAAGCACAGAAAAGACAGATAATAAGAAAAGCGGGAACAGAGGGAATAGTTCTTTTGAAGAATAACTCCTCCACCCTTCCCTTCAGTTCAAATGCAAAACTTGCAGTGTTCGGAAATGCATCATACCATACAGAGCATTGCGGATACGGAGCAGGTTACGTTAACGTAGACGGCATAACGAGCATCAACGACGCATTGAAGGCAGGCGGTGCAAGTATAAACACCACTGTTAAATCGTTATACAGCGGTTGTCTGCGTCACGCAAGCCAGCCCCCTGAGGGCGCTAACCCCGAAAACGATACGCTTGAAATTTCAATATCGCAAAAGAACGCAAGATCGGCAGCGGAAAAATCGGACTATGCGATATTCACAATATCAAGAGTAACCGCCGAAACGTATGACCACGAAAACAGAGCGGGAGACTTTTCTCTGAACGCTGTTGAAAGGCAGAATTTGCAGAATATATCATCAGCATTCCACGCAAGAAATAAAAAGGTCATCGTTATAATCAACACGGGCAATCCGATAGAAGTCGCCTCCTGGGAAGGTCTTGCAGATGCGATAGTTTACTCAGGTCTTTGCGGAGAAAGCGTCGGATACGCCGTAGCGGACATACTCACAGGCAAAGTGACACCGTCAGGAAAGCTCACTTGCTCGTGGCCCTTATCATTCTCCGACACTCCTTACAGCGACTTTTTCCCGGGTGATTACACAACTGTTGCTTACAACGACGATATATACGTAGGATACAGATATTTTTCGACGTTCGGAGTTGACACTATGTATGAATTCGGATACGGCATTTCATATACGAAATTTGAGTATTCCGATTTCACAGTAACGCCCGACGGCGATGACTACATTCTGTCCGTAAACGTCAAGAATACGGGATCGCTCGCAGGAAGCGAGGTCATACAGTTTTACACGACTAAGCCCGACGGCAAAAACGAGCATCCTGCATTGGAACTTGTCGGCTTCGGAAAAACAGCCGTTCTCAATGCGGGTGAAAGCGAAACTGTAACGTCCCGCGTAACGTATAACGAGCTCAAAACGTATGTAACATCTGATGAAGAATGGATAGTCGAGCAGGGCGAATATAAATTCCACGTCGGCGCATCTTCAAAGACGATACACGATTCAAAAAGCGTAATCATCAACGAAGCTGTAACTGTTCAGAAATCAGAAAATATGTTTTCAAGCACCGATAACATTGCAGTTATCTCAAAGAAAATACCGAGTATTTCATTTGCCGCAGACAAAAACATCGCTATAGGAAAATCGGCAACAGCAAGCGGTGTTGAAGGTAATTATTACGCCTCAAACGCATTTGACGGCGACCTGAAAACGCGCTGGAGCGCCGCAAGCACAACTGACAAATATTACTCGATCACATCCGATCTCGGAAAAAGCACTTACGTTTCTTACATCAACATTCTTTGGGAAGCTAACGCGCAAGGTGTATTCAACGTACTTATATCGGACAACGGCAAAGAATGGAGCGATCTCGGATATTTCGATCATTCACAGCTCAACACGGTAAAAATAGGTAAAGAAACGCAGTACATAAGGATCCAAGCGCCCTCAAACGGCTATTTCTCAATATACGAAATGGGCATTTATCAGTAAAACGGTCTTTACTTTAAACGATCATATAAAAGCAGGATACAGAACACACAAACGATCTGTATCCTGCTTTTTTTATTCGACGTATCTTGACATAATATCGAAACTGTGTTAAAATTTTATTACTCTTTAAAGACAGAAAGGATACTTGAAATGAAAGCTATTAAACTCATCGCTTCCCTGCTTTGTGCGTCAATGCTTCTTTCCATCGGCATATCTGCCGCTCCCGGTCAGATACAAGGTGCAACAAATATTACAACGAACGAAATAACATTAAAGGACGGAACGAAGACAGGAGTTACGTATACGGAAATGATACTTCCTACGAAAACGACGTTCAATCCGTCTTCATCCAAGTCAAAAAAAGCATGCTTTACGGAATTCAAGCTATCCGATACAAATCTTTCGGTAGAAGTCATAAACTGCGGAGGCAGTATGACGCAGACTGCCACCGTTCTTTCGGCTGTAAACTCATTTACAAGCGCGAACAAGACCGTGCTTTCGGCGATCAACGGCGACCTTTGGATGACGCCCGTTCACAGCGGCGCTGAAATGTCAAAAAAGGTTTTGAAGGTTTCAAGAGGCATTATGATAGCCGACGGTGAAATATGGGCAAGCCAACAGATAGGTATGGAAAACGCGTGCGCAACGAATGACGAACGCGGAAATACGACGCCTCCCAAGGCTGCATTTGGTGTAACTGATACAAATCAGCCCGTTGTAGGCAGTCCTAACATTGGAATCACCATCACCGTCAACGGCAAGAAGATCAACGGAGGCGGAATAAACAGACTGCCTGCCCCCGATTCTTTGATAGTATACAATCACAGATGCTTTACGACGAACTACGCATTGAACGATTCTTATGAAATCGCCATCGAATCCAATAACACTGCATTTACGGTAGACGGCATAGTAACGGGAACTGTAAAGGGCATATATGAAAGCGGAAGCACTGACAGACCCTCTATAACCTCTAAA
>JAFYMA010000174.1 GCA_017556845.1 Clostridia bacterium
TCCGTACTTTTCCTCTATTTCCTTTTCAACCTCACGGTATCCGATGGGGTCAAGATACTGCAGGCTGATGTTTTCCAGCTCCTGCTTTATCTTCTGCATACCGAGGCGGTGTGCAAGCGGTGCGTAAACGTACATCGTTTCAAGAGCGATCACACGGCGTTTTTCCTCGCTTTTTGCATCAAGCGTACGCATATTATGCACTCTGTCGCACAGCTTGATAAACAGCACTCTTATATCCTTTGACATTGCAAGGAACATTTTGCGCAGATTTTCAATATGCGCCTCCTCCTTGTCAACGAAGGGAATATCAACGAGCTTCGTCAAGCCGTCAACAAGATCTGCTACGGGCTGACCGAACATTTTTTTGATCTTCGTAAGATCCGTTTTATCAGAGCAGTCCTCGACCGTATCGTGAAGCAGCGCTGCACATATTGAATCCGTATCAAGACCGAGCCCTGCGGCGATCTTTGCCACGGCTATCGGGTGTGATATGTACGGCTCTCCGCTTTGGCGGAACTGCCCTTCGTGAAGCATATCTGCGTACTCATAAGCACGCATTATCTTTTCATTATCGTATTTCTTCCCCGTAAGCTCCAATTCCGTCATTAATTGCTCGACGGTGTTCGGGGTATTCATTTCTTCTCTGTTTTCGTCCATATATCTATTATCTCATCTCGTATTAAGTTTGTTGTACAAGACCGACGTTTCAAGCGGCCTTTTTTCCGTTTGCGGCAAAAGTGTAAAATTGAACTGTAACGGCGTATTCCATACTCCCTTTATAAATCCAAGCTCTGTAAAAACGTCGGTTATCAAACGAAGCTTTACGTAGCTTATGCCGAGCCGATCGGTGATATGCAGTGCATAAGCGATGCCGTCGGGAGCGTTTTTCAGATATTTGAATACGTTTATACATTCATCTCTGTTCGGTATATGCGGCAATGCGGGAAGTATTCTGTCGTTTAAAATATCCTCGTATAAAAGCACATCGCTCTGTATTTCACGCTGTTCCTCGCTTGAAAGCTCTATATCACGCACTATCATCTGACGCTTTTTAGAGCCCTTGAACTCGTTGATACCGAGATTGAAAAGTATGTCTACGCTGTTTCCGTTGCAAATACCTATGCTTTCGGGGCTTCTGCCGAACATCACGCACTGAAATCTTTCTTTTCCCTTTTTCAGCGTGAGTCTTGTGTGCTTGTTCGTAGAGGTGGAAAGAATGCTTTCCACGATTGCATCACGCAGAATGAAAAGCGGAGTTGGATTTGACGTTCCGTATGGCTCAAGCAGTGAAAGCTCACTTGCAAGCTCTACCGTTACCTCATATTCGGAAAGCTCCATATCGGCATATATTTTTTTGACCGTATCCTCATCGGTTATATTGTTTTCCGCATACTGCTCTATACTGCGTCTGAAATTCGGAAGATCGTCCGCACTTACGGTAAGTCCCGCCGCCAGAGCGTGACCGCCGAACCGTTCGAGAAATTCAGAGCATTCGCAAAGAGCACCGTGAATATTAAAGCCCTCTATGCTTCTGCCGGAGCCCTTGCCGACGGTTTTGTCATCTCCCTCAAACGATATAAGTATCGACGGCACGTTATACTTTTCCGTAAGCTTTGATGCGACGATACCTATAACGCCGTGATGCCAGTCGCTGTGATCCAGAACGAGTATCTTCTTGCCGAACGCAAGATCGTTTTGGGCTATCATGGATTCAGCCTGCTCCATGATCTTCTGCTCCTCGTTCTGACGGTCTACGTTTGCATCGCAAAGCTGCTGTGCAATATTTTGAGCGCATTCTTCGTCATCGGTCAAAAGCAGCTCCACTGCTATCTGGGCAGTACCCATTCTGCCTGCGGCATTTATCCTCGGTGCTATCGTGAAGCTGATAGTGGATGAGGTTATTTTCTTATTATCGTCTGATGATATTCCGCACGCCTTTATAAGTGCCGAAAGTCCTGTATTTTCGCTTTCGGACAGTCTGCCAAGACCGTAGCTTACTATAAGACGGTTTTCGTCCGTAAGAGGCATAACGTCGGCAACCGTGCCTATCGCCGTAAGATCGGAATAGCTGTTGCACACACGGCTCAAAGCCTCTATATTCTTTTCGGCATCCTCCGGCTTCGTTGAAAGACTGCCCGTTGCCCTGTATTGCTCGCACGCGGATATGAGCTTGAATACAACGCCGACTCCCGCCAGCTCCTTGAAGGGATATTCGCTGTCAGCACGCTTCGGATTTACTATTGCCGCGGCGTTCGGAAGGCTCTGTCCGCATTCGTGGTGATCGGTAACGATAACGTCAATTCCTCTTTCGTTTGCAAATTCCACCTCGACTGTTGCCGTAATGCCCGTATCCACCGTAACGATGAGCTGTGTTCCGCCGTTTATCAGCTTTTCTATTGCCTCAGTGTTCAGACCGTAGCCCTCTGTTCCTCTGTTCGGTATGTAGTAATCGACGTTTCCGCCGAGCGACGTTATATATTTGTAAAGCGAGCAAACGCTCGTGATGCCGTCAACGTCATAGTCGCCGTATATCGTTATTTTCTCGTGTTTTTCTATTCCTTGCATCAGATGCCGCACCGCCTTTGCCATATCAGGCAGTAAAAACGGATCGTGCAGTACCGATGTATCCTTCGTTATATAGTGCCTTGCCTGTGCAGCATCGGTGTATCCTCTGCCCGCAAGAAGCGCACCCATGGGGTATTGTAAGCCGAGATCCTCGGCAAGCTCTCTTGCGCAGGAATCGTCATACGGCTTTATGATCCACTTATTCTTACTTAACATTTATCTGCAATCTTTCTCATTATTTTACGATCTCGGTTATTTTCATTCGACGCTTCTTTTTCTTGATGCTTTTTTCAATCAAAAAGATGATGATATACGATACTGCAATTCCGCCCAAGGCTCCGAGCGGAGCATAATGACTGAAATTCAAAATGCACATTACGCCGTAGCAAAGAGCCGCAACTATAAGCGGCAATATAAACAGCAGCGCAGCAGAGGCTATAACGTATTCAGACGATGCCTGCACTATCACAGTGTCGCCAACCTGCGCTAAGATCGGATTGTCAACCGTACATTCAAATCTGTCGTCACCTAAAAACAGATCGTACGCATTGCACGCTTTTCCTCCTGCGTGGCATTCCGCACAAGCGCTTTTTCTTTCTACTCTGACGGTCGCCTCTTTTCCGCTGACCGCTATCACAGTACATTTTGCCGTCATTTACAAAAGCCTTTCATTTCCTTTACGATTCCATTATCGCCTTAGCGACCTTTATTCCGTCTATTGCGGCACTCGTTATACCGCCTGCGTATCCTGCGCCCTCTCCGCACGGATACACGTTTTTCACCTTTACGCTCTGAAAAGCGTCGTTACGCACTATACGCACGGGTGACGACGTTCTTGTTTCAACGCCGGTAAGAGGTACGTCACACCTTGCAAAGCCCTTGATCTTTTTATCAAAGGAGTTAAGACCGTCCTTAAGCGACTGCACTATAAATTCGGGAAATATCTGCTTTATATCACAAAGGGTATATTTACCGTTCATATATGACGGAGTATATCCCGGTGTACTTCCGAATGAGCCTTTCATAAGATCTCCGACGGTAGTCACGGGGGCAGAATAGTCGCTCCCTGCCTTAACGAATGCATTTCTTTCAAGCCCTCTTTGAAAATCTATGGCTGACTGCGGATCGTTTCCGTAATCGGACGGAAATACCGATACGCACACAGCACAGTTTGCATAAATACCGTTTCTTGCACTGTAGCTCATACCGTTGGTGCATATCTCTCCGCCCTCGGACGATGACGGCACTACCACACCGCCCGGGCACATGCAAAACGTATACGCCCCTCTGCCGCCCGCCTTTTTATCCGCAAGAGCATATTCGCCCTTTGGCAAAAGATGTGCGTATTTTTCGCAAAGATCACCGTAAAGTCCCTTGTCGATATCCTTTTGCAGATGTTCTATGCGGACACCGACCGAATAAGGCTTTGCAATAACGTCAAAGCCTTTTTCCATCAGCATACCGTACGTATCGCGCGCACTGTGACCGATTGCAAGTATCACACTGTCAAACTCTTGTTCCGAGCCGTTTGAAAGCGTAACTGCGACCTTTCCGTTTCTTTCGTCTATTCTGTCAACTCTCGTGTTGTAGTGAACGCTTCCGCCGTTTGATACAACGGTATCGGATATTCCCTTTACAACGCTTCTTAAAATATCTGTGCCGACGTGCGGCTTTGCGCTCGTCAGAACGCTTTTCGGTGCACCGAAGCGTACGAGCGTTTTAAGAACGTAATTGCACATAGGATCGTTTATTCTCGTATACAGCTTACCGTCCGAAAACGTGCCTGCGCCGCCTGCGCCGAACTGCACGTTCGTCTCCGTATCAAGCTGCCCTGTGCTTATAAATCTGTCAACGGCATTCACTCTTTGCTCTATATTGCCGCCGCGCTCGTAAACGACGGGGGCAAATCCGTATTCTGAAAGAAGGAGCGATGCGAACATTCCGCACGGGCCGAAGCCGACGACGCATACGCGTTTTTTGCCTTTTGGGACGACCTTAACGTCATCATCGTCAGAAAGCTCTGCACCCTTTATATGAGAAAGCATTGCTCCGTCAGGCACAGATGCCGAAACGGAATAAACGTACATAGGCTCGCTTCTTTTACGCATATCCAACGAACGCTTATATACGGTAAGATCGCAGCTGCCTGTTATTTTCACACGCTTGCGTGCTTCTTCGGTTGCTGCTTTATCAAGCTCGCTGACAGTCTTGCCTGCCGACAGCGGTATTTTTATATCTTTTATTATCAGTTTTTTCACGAGAACACCACTGGAATTGAATAATTGCCTATAATGTATACGGGAGATGCGGGGTTTGACGGAGTCCTCAGAACTATGCTCAGCGGTACATTTTGTCTGCCCGCGGCATCACCGCATTCGGACAGATCGAGCGTGACTGCAATATCGTCAGACGTCATATACGCTGAATACGAGCTGTTCGTATCCATACGCACAAGAACGTTGACCACGGACTCGCCGATCTCGTACGTTTTATTTTCAGGTGCGTTTATAACGAACATCTTTTCAGCACCTACTGCGAATTTTTTCGTAACGGTACCCGTATGCTTTATATCAACGGTAGCGTTTTCATATCCGCTGAGATTTTCAACGCCCTCGGGCAAAACTATCTTTGCGTTGATAACGGTATCGTCCGTTATCTGCGTTTCGTCAACCGTCGATACGACTATGCTCGTTATTGCATCGACTGCGCTTGCCTCACCTCTTACGGTGATCTTTGACGGGGTGACCGTCACGGTAGTGTTATTACTGTTATAATAGCCGTTTTTTGACAATATCTCAAGCGGTATCTCCTTTTCCTTAAGGACTGTAATATATACGGTTACCTCGCTTTTATCAACAGTCACGTACGGGCTTGAAAACTCTTTTCCGTCAGTATCGTAAAGCACGACCGGGGATACTATCGTCACCGAATCTGATATTACGCCGGGAGACACCGTAGCTCCCGCGTGAGAGATCCTCTCAAGAACGTCAACGGGGCCCTCTACGGATATATATCCCTTGCCCTGTATCTCCGTGCTTATCGTACTGCCGGACGGGATCTGATAATCTGTTGCCGTAACCTTTATCGGAATCTGTTTTTTCTGATTTACTGATATGTATACCGTTATTTTTTCGGGGTATACACTTGATAAGGTGATACCGTTTTCGAGCCTTACGTTTACGGGCAAAGAATACTGACCTGCCTGCGTAAGACCGCTTGCGTCAACGTATACCGAAATATCGCTCTTTTTCAGGGCGTTTATGTCTGCGTATCTTCCCGAAACGGTAACGTCTGCTATCTCGCCGCTTCCGTACAGAACGGAAAGCTCGCTTGACACTCCCGTAATTTCTATTTCATTTGATGAAAACGTCTTTTCCTCAAGCCTTGTATCCGTGCCTACCGCGTAAAACCATATAAACAAAGCTACCACTATGGCAAGCACCTTGGCGATATGATCTGCTATTCTGTTCGGCTTTACCTTAAGCTCGCCGTTGTTTTCTCCGTTGTCCTGCGTGTTATTGAACTGCTCCGTCATCGTGCTTACCTCCTTCAGTTTTCGCCGTCATCATTCTTTTTTGCTTTTTTTCTGTTTTTTCTGCCGTTTTTGAATATTTCTTTATCTATCGTTTTCTTCACGTTGGTAACAAGAAGCGATGTAAGCTGATTTGACAGTGAATTGTAATCGAGATTTCTTTTCAATTCTCCGTTGAGAGCCATTGAGATCGTTCCCGTTTCTTCGCTTACTACTATTATAATGGCATCGCTGTTTTCGCTCATTCCGATAGCGGCTCTGTGGCGCGTTCCGAGATCGGCAACTATATCCTCTCTCGTTGAAAGAGGTAAAAAGCAGCCTGCGGCACATATTCTCGTTCCCGTTATCACCATTGCTCCGTCGTGAAGAGACGCCTTGTTGAAGAATATATTTTTAATCAGCATAGAGTTGATATTTGCGTTTATGACGGTACCCGTTTTTATTATATCTCCGAGCTTCGTCGTTCTTTCTATAACGATGAGTGCGCCCGTTTTCGTTTTTGCCATATCGCACACAGCGTCGCAAATGTTCTTTATAGCTGAGTATATTTCCGTATTCGTCTTCGTTTCGGTGATGTTTTTAAGGCTCTTCAGCGGCTCGCCGCCCACCTTTTCAAGAGCCGAGCGTATTTCGGGCTGAAACAGTATCATAAGCGCTATTATTCCAACCTGGAATATGTTTGACAAAACGAACCGCAACGCGTTCATATTTGCAAATTCACTTACGAGAAAGACGAGCAATAAGAACAGCACGCCTGCCGCAAGCTTACCTGCCCTACGTCCTCTTATAAATTTGTAGAGCTGGTAAAGCAAAAATGCCACGATAGCAACGTCTATGTAATCCACGACCGACATTGACCGCACCTGCGCCCAAAATGCAGAAACTCCTTGATTGAATGCAGCAATAAAATCCGTCATACAGCCTCCAAAATAAAACAGTAATATATTTTATAATATCACATATAGAAATTCAAATCAATTAATAAATAATAAATATTCTAATAATTAATGATGTAACCGTATTTTTTTCGTATTCGGTTGATTTTTTCCTGCATTCGTGGTATTATATCCGTAATATCAACGATATTCAACAAAAGTTGACGGACAGTTGAGGTTTTGTTGAATATAGCGGTATATAATTACGCTTGAAGACGTTATCAGATCTATGACGAAATAACATTTCAACAACATCATTCAAACAAAAGCTTAAAGTTCAAGGCGTAGTATTTTAAAGGGACAGACAAAGGAGGATACTGATGTTTCAGATACTGATCGCAGAGGACGACCGTGAGCTTCGCCAGCTTTTCGGTCACGTGCTTATAAAAAACGGTTATTCGGTAACGGGTGTTTCAAACGGTAAGGAGGCGCTTGATGCCATTGACAGAGAAAGATTTGATCTTATAATATCGGATATTATGATGCCGA
>JAFYMA010000175.1 GCA_017556845.1 Clostridia bacterium
GACGCCTTGCGAGTATTATTTCGCCACCGCCGCGTGACGAAAATCTCCCCCTGCTGCGCAGCAGGGGGAGATAAAAGAACCTATTCAATTTGTAAATTCTTTTGTTTTTTAGTCTGTCTACTTGACAGGGGGCACATTAAACCCCAGCCGCTTTTTTGTTTTATGAATTATTACCTGTATCTTGATTAAGCTCAGTCATTTGCCGCAGGCAAGCTGAACACTTTACACCGCCAGTTATCTTTGTTGTCGGACGGAAAAAAGCATCATTTGACTGTTATTTCATTCCCGTTCTGTGTGAGCTCATACAATCCCTCGTTGAACGGACAAAATCCGTCATCAGCCCCTGTTGTTTTACCCAATAACAGTGCGTCAGAATTATCCTTTTGATAATAAATATCCGATCCGCTTCCCAAAAGATAACGCCATTCTCTGATGATGATCTTTTCGGACGGCTCCTGCAAAGCTATAACGATATCATCATAATAGTCGCGTTCTGTCTCACCGCATCCTATAATGCAAAGTGCAAATATTGATACGAGCAGTAAGGAAATCGAACGTTTCATAGAAACCTATTAAAACAATTCGTTTTCGTTTACCGTTTTTATGCCGGCACCTGCAAGCGCAGCAGCGGCAGACTGATTGTCATCAACACGGAAGATCATATACGCCCCGGCTTTGTTGGACAGAAAGGCGTACGTGTATTCAACCGATACGTTAGCCTCTGAAAGAACCTCAAGGATAGTTGCAAGGCTTCCGGGCTTATCGGAAATGGCGGTTGCAAGAACGTCGTTTACAAGTGTTATGTAGCCGCCGTCGCTGAGAGCCTTCTGAGCAGCTGCGGTATCGTCGCATATAATACGCAAAATACCGTAATCCTGTGTGTCGGCGATTGAAAGAGCCTTAAGATTGATGTTATGCTCGGCTATAAATCTCGTTGTTTCTGCAAGCTTGCCCTTTTTGTTTTCGATAAATACCGAAATTTGTTTAACGCTCATAATATCCTCCTTTAATCGTGGAGCTTTCGCTTATCAATAACGCGTACGGCTTTGCCTTCGCTTCTGGTGATCGTCTTGGGTGCAACAAGGTGTACCTTCGGATTGATACCGAGCATCGTCTTGATAGCGTTAGCGAGTGATTTTTCCTTTGCCGCAAGGTCCTTCATAGTGTCAGAGAATTGCTCCGGTGTAAGCTCTACGGAAACGTCAAGCGTGTCGGTGTTGTTTGCTCTGTCAACCTCGATAAGATAGTTTGCGGAATATCCTTCCTTAAGAAGAACGGATTCTATCTGTGAGGGGAATACGTTGACACCTCTGATTATCATCATATCGTCGCTTCTGCCCATAGGCTTGCACATTTTTATAAGCGTACGGCCGCAGGAGCACTTTTTGCGGGAAAGGATGCATATATCTCTCGTGCGGTAACGAAGCAGAGGGAAGCCCTCCTTGTCAAGACTTGTAAATACAAGCTCGCCCTTTGATCCTTCGGGAAGAACCTCACCGGTTTCAGGGTCGATGATCTCGGCTAAGAAGTGGTCCTCGTTGATGTGCATACCCGTCTGTTCTTCACATTCAAAGGCAACACCGGGGCCGCTCGTTTCCGTAAGACCGTAAATGTCATACGCCTTTATACCGAGTGATGTTTCTATATCTCTGCGCATTTCCTCAGTCCAGGGCTCAGCGCCGAATATACCTGCTTTCAGGTCAATATCGTCAGGCGTAAGCCCCATTTCCTTGAGTGTTTCGCCTATGTATGCAGCGTAAGAGGGCGTGCAGCAAATAATGGTTGCATGCAGATCCTGCATAAACTGTATCTGTCGCTCGGTGTTTCCCGATGACATGGGAAGCGTAAGACAGCCTACCTTATGTGAGCCGCCGTTAAGACCGGGGCCGCCCGTGAAAAGTCCGTAGCCGTAAGCTACCTGGCATACGTCCTCGTTTGTGCCGCCTGCGGCAACGATAGCTCTTGCACAGCACTCTTCCCAAAGGTCAACGTCCTTTTGAGTATAAAAAGCAACAACGCGTCTGCCTGTAGTGCCGCTTGTTGACTGTATGCGTACGCAATTTTTGAGGTCAGTGCCCAAAAGTCCGTACGGATAAGCATCTCGCAGATCTGCCTTTGTTAAAAAAGGCAGCTTGTACAGATCGTCAACAGATTTAATATCATCAGGCTTTACGCCTTTTTCATCCATAAGATCACGGTAATATTTTACGTTTTCATATACACGCTTAACTTGCTTTACAAGCTTTTCATTTTGTATAGCCCGCATCTCTTCGCGAGAGGCACATTCAAACTCGGGCTGATAGTAATTTGCCATTGGAGCATCTCCTTTGTGTTAAAGTATACGTAAATTATACTACCGCTTTAAAGGTTTGTCAAGAGAATAATATTAATAACGATATTTAAAAAAGTTAATAGCGAAGGGGAAAAAGTATGAAAAACACTTTATAGTATATAATTTTCAGCACTTTTATAACAAAACACCCTCATTACCGCTTGTGCGATAATGAGGGATAATATCAAAAAACGCCTGTAATAAATATTTCAAGTCCGATGAATATCAGTATTGCACCGCCCAATACTGAAGCCTTTTCTGCAAGGCTCATACCGAACCGTTTGCCTATGGCAACGCCTGCCATACATATAATGAACGTAACGGCGGCTATGACTGCACAGCAGGTCAATGCTTGCGTATATACGTAATCCGAGATCGTAAAACCGACGGACAGAGCATCAATACTCGTTGCAACGCCCTGCAAAAGTAAGGCGAATATTCCGACGGCGGGCGATGATTCCTCCTGCTCGGATTTGCTTTTTATGCCCTCAATAAGCATTTTTCCGCCTATAAACAGCAGCAGCACGAGTGCTATCCACGGGATCAGCTTTTCAAATATTTTAAACTTTTCAGCCGCCGCATGAACGCATATCCAGCCTATCATCGGCATCAGAAACTGAAAAAAAGCAAAAACGCACGAAATACCGCCCATACGCATTTTCTTCATATTCGGCTCGTGCAGGCCGTTTGCCAGAGATACGGAAAATGCATCCATAGCAAGCCGTACGCCAAGCAAAACACTTTTAATAAAAAATCCTATATCCAAAATATACTCTCCGTGATTTATAACATGTCTATGCATTATATCACAGGCATATTCCTTTGTCAAGTGGACTGTTGCTTATGGTATATAGAAAAAAATATACACGGCTGATCTGTGCAGTGCTGAATATGAAGACAGTATCTTTACAATATAAGTTATACTTTTGCGGGTGTAATGCCAATTGATATGCTACTTTGGTCTAAAGCTATGAGTATTGTGTTATTTAAATCGTCAGTTAATTTCCAATAGCGGTAAGTCTTATATAAACCATACCCATATTTTTTTAATGAATTTGCATATTCATCGAGTATGTCATAGCAAACTGCACGTTCTTCGTCTGTAGAATACATTACATTTCCGGAAATAATAGAATACGTAATAAAGGAACCGGAATCTGAATAAACATCAAATTTTATATTTAACCAGTTTGCTTCTTCATCACTGAACGGCAATGCTTCGGGAAGCATTTTTTCAAAACCGTATTTACCTAATTCGTAATAATCCACAGAAGGATCTTCCGGAGGAATCGTCAATATATGCTTCGCCGTTTCGGGAGCTTTTGTTTCTTCTTCAGGTGCAGATGTTTCGGGGGCTTTCGTCGTGTCCTCTATGGGTGCTTCCGTTTCTGGCGTTTTTGTCGTGTCCTTTGCAGGAGCTTCCGTTTCGGGAGTTGTTGCAGGTTCATTTGTTACAGGGGCATTTGTTACAGGGGTGTCGGTAACGGGTGCATCGGTAACGGTAGCGTCTGTTACGGGATCTTCTGCAGGAGCTGTCGTTATAGCCGACGTAGATCTTTCTGCAAGTGTTGCTTCTTCGTTTGATGACGTGCCGTTATCAGATAATGCGTCTGTTGAACTGCTTTCATTTGTGCAGGAGGCAACGGTCATACAGGTTGCGAAGGCGAGCAAAAGCGTTAAAGGTGTTTTGAATTTGTTTTTCATTTTCTTTCCTTTCTGATAATAAATAAAATAAAAAAGTGCGGCTACCGAAGCAACCGCACAAAAACGCAAACTCCGATAGTCGCCAAACTAACTTTACGTGAAATTGGGTGTAACCATAATATCATCATAAATGGAATTTGCATTTTGTCAAATTCAATGAATGATATTATGCTCAAAAAAGAGTATAACTATCCCGATAAATAAAGATAGCACACCCGTATTTCACACATATTAAGTTAGCTTGGCAATGCGTATTATATCACATCTTTTATCAATAGTCAACATATTTTTTTCGTTTTATTACCGTTTATGAGAAGACACTGAATTACAAAAGGCTTATAGACCGTTATGCACTGCACTTGACAATAGCATTAAAGCGTGATAGAATACTGAAATACAGATCAAAGACAGGTGGCTTAATATGATATACATAACGGGAGATATGCACGGCGATACAAATCGCTTCCGAAAAGAATATTTACGCAACGAGGATCAATGGACGGCTGACGATGTTCTTATCGTTTGCGGCGATTTCGGATTTATTTTCACAGGCTCACAGCAGGAGGAAGAGTTTCTTGACGTTCTTTCCAAAAAGCCGTATACGATATGCTTCTGCGACGGAAATCACGAGAATTTTTCGCGGATATACACTTATCCGAAGGAAAGCTGGAACGGCGGTTACGTTCATAAAATAAGACATAACGTATTGCATCTTATGCGCGGACAGGTATTTACGATAAACGGAAAAAGGATATTCACAATGGGCGGTGCGTACAGTATAGATAAGTATGTACGAACAGAGGGCACTTCGTGGTGGAGTCAGGAATTGCCGAGTGATTCTGAATATAAAGAGGGAATAAGCTCCTTAAAGGAGCATAACTATAAGGTCGATTATATAGTTACTCATACAGCTCCCCGCTATGTGATAAGAATGATGGGGAAGTTTCCCGATATGCACGATATGGAGCTTACGGGATTTCTTGAATGGGTAATGCACGAGGTAGAATTCAAAAGATGGTTTTTCGGTCATTGGCATTACGATAAAAGCATAGATCAACGCTTCAGAGCCGTATGGTTTGATCTTATACCGATCTATGATGAAATATCGGAATAAATAATGATGATAGCGGATATTTTTTTGATAATGTCTTGATAAATAGTATGCTTTTATGATATAATGATACAGTTGTTAATATCGTACAGCCGAAAGGCATATTAATGCAAGTTCGGCGGAATAGGATAGTTATGAAAACGGAAAATGCCAAAAAAATCAGATTATTTATATTTGATATTCTTTCTGCCATTGCCGCAGGCGTGATCGTGGGAACTGCGTATTTTTTCTTTCAGAACAGTAACGGATTTGCTCCCGGAGGGGTCGGCGGTCTTGCCACTATAACTCATTATTTGCTCGGCGGCAGGATAAGCTGGTCGTTTTTGATGATAGCATTTAATTTGCCTATCTTTTTGATAATAACGGCGGTGCTTGACAGAAAGCTCGGAATGATACTTAGCTTGTATATGATAGTACAGGCACTCGTTCCGAAACTTCTCGAAAATGCAGGCGTCAGGCCGTATTGTCAGGCGTACAGCGCGGAGGACTTCAACGTAGTATTTGCCTGCATTGCAACGGGTGTTGTTTCGGGCTTTGGCTTTTCGATAATGCTAAGACGTTTCGGCGCCAGCGGCGGAACGTACGGCATATCTGCTCTTATAAAAAAAGCACGTCCTGAAACGAACGTGGCTTACATTTCGTTTATTATGGACGCTTGCGTTGTCTTTATTGCATTTTTCGTTTACGGAATGAAGGTAACTCCCGTAATATGCACGTTGCTCAACCTCTTTATTGCAAATATCATCGTTGATAACGGCTTGAACGGTATGCGCAACGGATATAAATTTGAGATAGTAACGAACGATCCTGAAAATCTTGCAAAAGAGCTTATGACGTCACTTAAGCACGGTGTCACACAGATAAGTGTGCACGGAATGTATTCCGATACTGATAAATATATGCTCGTTTGTATAGTAAACAAACGCCAGATAGGTTCAATGATGAAAATAATAAAGCGTTATCCCGATACGTTTGCAAGCTTCCAAAAGGTTAACGAGGTGTTCGGAAGATGGCGTATACATAAGTAAAATTGATATAGAGATCCGCCCACAGTCTGTTTTGACTGTGGGCGGACGCTTTATTTTAAACGATATCAGACGATTCACCGAGAAACGATTCCAAGCACAAGGCGATAAAATCATTTGTATCGAAATGACGGCTGTGAGCATGCAACGTGTACTTATCATTGCTTGCAGGCACTCTGAACGTTGTGCAAACGGAATATTTATCGGTGTTTTTAGTTTGCGTTATCTTCCAGTAGTTGCTCGTTGCAGCTTTATCCAACACCCAACCTGCATAGCCGTAATTCATATAATCAAATTCAAGATCTGTTTCGTCAAATTCAAAATGAAATATGTATTCGTATACCGTACGTTCTATCAGCAACGTAATATTGCTTTTGGAAAATGACATTGCTGATATTATCAGACATACGATAAGCGGTGCTACCTGAATACTTATTTCGTCTGCGCTTTCAAAGCAATGAAAACGAAACGTTATATCCTTTGCCGATGGCTTTAAGGCTTTGAATCGGCGTACTGTATATTCAGCAAGGCGGTGTGTGTCCTCATTTTTCAACGCTGTGTGAGGATTGCTCGGAAACATTTCAAGACAGGTTGCCAGCATATGAAGACAGTGAGCGTATTCAGACGCGTTTGTTTCGCGCATTTTTACATCTGCTCTGCGAAACAGCTCACACTTTTTGCTCTCTATTGCATATCTTGCAAAAATCAAGCCGCATAATCTGTATTTTTCTTCTATTGAAAAATATATTACACTGCCGTTTCTCGTATTGCTTATGCAACATATATATTTGTTACCGAACAGCTCTAAAATGGCAGTATAGGGAAAGCGTTCATCCGATACAGCGCTCAATGCGTGTACGGTTACTGCCGTGCCTGTGGCACAAGAGCCGAACAGCTCTGCAAAAGCGGCATTATATTCAGTTATTTCAAAGTGTGAATTTACCCATATAGCAGGTAATTCATACTCGCTCGAATATTCATATAAAAATGCGTTGCTATACATAAAATAAGATGCCGAACACTATTTTTTTGCTTTTTGAGTGGTTTTTTCAGGTGCGGTTGATTTGATCTCAAAAGCTGTTTCGTATCCGTTTTCCTTTAAATTTTCTTCATTCAGATATAATGCTTTAAGCTGCTTGCCGCCGGGTAAAAATTTTCTTTCCTGGCGAAGATAATTCTTTTGCAGCATATCTGTCATAATTTCCCGCACTTCTTCACAATCAATGCCGTATTTTTCGGAAATGGCTTCCATAGTAGATAAAAAGGTTACGTATCTGCGAGCGCCCTTTTCATTTTTTCTGTTAGCCATGTATTGAATTACTGTTGATATACGTGCTTTTTCTATATCCTCAGACGTAGGGATCTCTTCGTAATGAGTGCAAGCGTTTTTTAGCATACCGGAAAGACAATCTCTCACGGCATAGACTACGACTTCTTTTTTGCACACGTTCGTAAGGAATTTGACGACTGAAGTGAAATGCCCATCGCCTGTAAAAATTATGAATGTATCAATGTTTTTGCTTGACATAGCGCGCTGATATATATAATCAAGCATTATGAAATCAGTAAAATCCTTTTTATAGTGCTGACTTGTGTTTTGCGTTTCTATAACGTTATTCGTAACTTCGCGTATTTTTTGTATATCGTAACGCATACCGGAGTTTGAAAAATCTCCGAAAAAAAACATATCAACTATATTGTATTTTTGATCAAGTGCATTTTTCCATGCTTTGATCTCGGGCCGTGAGGCATAATTTTTGTATATTGAAACGTGCCAATGCTCGTAATCGACGAATACAAGAGCGTTTGATTTTTTCTTAGCTTTGAACAAATTTAAAAAGCTGATGACTCTATCCTCCTTTCTGCTTTCCCGATATAAGTATACCATTGACGGTATGATATTGTCAAGTTAATGTCTGCTTCTCAGGTGGCTGATAAGTGCATTCACGATCTTCAGATCATCGCTGTCAAGTCCTGCAACGTTGACAGTAGAGGTACTGTCTATGCCGAGAAGATAATCCGATGAAACCTTGAACAGAAGAGCCAACTGTACTATATATTGCGTTGACGGAACGGATATTCCCATTTCCCACGCATTGACGCAAGAGCGTGTTACGCCTAATTTCTTCGCAAGATCCGATTGCGTCATTCCGAGCTGTACACGCAACTCCTTTATTTTTGCATAAACCATAATAAAACCCCCGTTTGCAATAATTCTATCCTAATCAAAATGATTTTTCATTATCATAATGATATTGAGGATTGACAAACGGGAGATATATTATATATTTTTATATATTTGATCTATTCTGAGTGTTAACTCGTCTTTTCTGAGGCGGTCAGCGCCGTATGCCTTGCGAAGCAGCTCGTGCGGTATATATTCGTCATATTTTTCAAATATCGGCACTTCTGACTGTGATACAAGATCGACGGTTTCAAATCCGATTTCGCACAATTCGTGCAGTTTGTATATAAGATCGTCCACCGAAGGACCTTCGTATTTGAACGTGATGTAATAGCAACCCTCAAATTCAATATTAGAGATCATAAGATACTTTGCGTTTTTCGCCATCAGCTTGCGTAATGTCCTGAAGCGTCGTGTTCCGAGCCAAGGAAAAAAGCAGTACGTCAGTCCGCCGAGCGGTCCGCTATGGCTTTTATCAAGGTGTGCGTTTAATGCAACGTGTCTTGCTATGTCGAGTCTTTTACGCGCATTCGGCTTCAGATACGGATACAGATCTGTATCATTGCAAAGCACGTCTTTCATTTTCTCAAGTATCCTTGTGTGTATTTCTCCGCTGTCGCCCGGCCAGGACACCTGCATTTTTCCTTTTACGCTCTTAACGTATATCAGTCTTCTCGGAATGTCAAGCTCTGTTACC
>JAFYMA010000176.1 GCA_017556845.1 Clostridia bacterium
GAGTGTCTTGAACCGTCTGTGACACCACGCTTGTCCGAGATTATAATTTCTTCCTTTGTTTCTGTGTTGTAAAGCCTTATAACTTCCATAGATGCGCGGATGTCGCCGCCCCATGCGTGACACAGCGATTTGCCGTACTTCATTCCGTACATTGAGTAATGCTCGTTTCCCTTTTCAGCCGGTATATACTGCTCCCATACGGACGTTGCGCCGAGCTTTATCATATCGCCCCAATACGAGCGTATAAGAGACGTTGCATATTCGGTATTACCCGTTTTACATACGGCATCCGTTTCGAAAAATTTGAAATACGGCGTCGTTATCTGCGTTATTTCGTCATTTTCTATGACGTTTTTGATTATTTTTTTCGTTTGCTCCTCTGTTGCAATGTCGAAAAGTATCGCAAAAATATTTGCATGGCGCGTTACGTTATTTCTGCCGGATGTAAAGCTGTCGATAAACGCACCCTTTTCCTCATTCCAGAAATATCTGTTTATTTTTTCGTAAAGGCAGTTAGCTCTTTCATCATATTCACTGCCGTCCTGCCCGCACACCTTTGCAAGCGAAGACATGCACTGCATAGCTTTACAAAGAAGCATCTGCTCAGCACAAGCTGCCCCGTGCTTATCTATATCAGACCAGTCGATAAATATCCAGTCGCCCTGCCGTTGAACGACAAAGCCGTTTTCGTCAAGGCGCGATATGATAAAATCGCACAGAGTCTTTATTCTCGGATAGAAAAATTTTATAAATTCCTCATCACCTGAGGAAAAATAGTAATCGTACGTACCGATTATAAGATAAAGAGAATAATCGTTTATCGTATTTATATGAGTGTTTACGGGGTCCTTTCCTCTGAGTGCTGTCAGCGTTCTGCGTACTATCGGATAGTCGAGAAACAAATACTCGTTTATCTTATAGCTTTGATAAGCATCGCCCGACCATACCCATCTGTCGCGCTTTATGCCGTCAAGGAAAAATTCCCTTGCGTTCAGATGGAACGTATAGGCTGAAACGTCCCATACCTTATTCAAAAGCTCCTCATTACATTCAAATCTGCCCTTGTATTCAAGCGGGAGATATTCGTATTCTGCGTAGACCTCAAAGGACTCTGATATTTCAAGAGGGATAAAAACGTATCTGAACGCTCTTGCCGAAAGCTCATAGTCACTATTTTTCCCTATTTGCTCAAACAGATATGTATTTTCATCTGCGCTCAACGCTTCAGCATCGCTTTCGCCGAAATATACCGTAAAGACATCGTTTTCATTTGCGTTCTTTATACAAAGCCTTGCAAAAAGCTCCTTGCCGAAATCAAACAGCACACCGCCGTTTATATTTTCAGCGCTTATATGATCGACTCTTTCGTACGAAAATATGAATTTCTCCGGATCGTCGCTTACGCTTTCGTAAGCAGGCTCATCGCCTGCGTTGACAGATTCCTGCGTATTGTGCGCGCATATCCAGCTACTGTCCGATATAAGCGTTTCGCTTTCGCAATAAATGCTCGGAAGCCCCGTGCTTTTCGTTATCAGAACGTGTACTCTGTGCTCGCCCTGCGAAAAGCAGATATTTTTTGACAGCGGGTGTCTTCTTCCGTCAAGCTCGACAAAGCCGACGCCGTTTGAATGTATTGTAAATTCACCGTCCTCATCGGCTGTGAACACCTTATCAAACGATACGGTAGGGTACGGAGAATAAAGCTCCCACATAGGCGGAACGCGAAATCCGAACTCATCTCGTCTGCTGTGCAAAAGCGTACTGTGAAATATCTCATAGTCGCCTCTGTACCATATCCATCTTGATCTTTTCATATCACAATTCCCTCAGGCACTCAGGAAAATACCGTTTCGCAATCCTCAAAATACGTTGCAAGCTTCATTACGGTGTAGCCTTCGTTTTCCTTTTCAAAATCTATCTGAAGATACTTTGCCAATGCTTTTATTATATAGTCGGGGTTTACGTATTCGTCTACCGATGCGGAAAGCTCTGCAATTATGATGATGTTATCACCGTTACAGCTTACGCTGCTTGATCTTATACCGCTTGAAATATCCGCTTCCATAAAGCCGATTTTCGTTTTTTTAGTCCGCTTCGTTATCTCTATCGGCCCGTTCAGCATATTTTTTATACCGTCTGCCGTTTTTTGCGACGCATCGCAAAGAGTCAGCGTAAACTCGTATTTCGCCCAGCGCATCTGCTCAAGCTTCGTTTCAGGCTTGTAAACACGCTTTATCTGTATATCGTCGGGTAAATTTGCATTAAGACTGCTTTTGATCCTGTCGCAATCGACAACGGGCAGAACTCTTATATCAAGAAATTCGCACACGCTTTCAGCGCCGAGCGAAAGCGGAAGCGAGAACACCATTTTCGGATGCGGATTGAAGCCGTTCGTATACCATATCGGCACCTTGGCTCTCGTGAATGCCGTTTTGAACGTTCTGTTAAGGTCAAGGTGTGAAATAAACTTCGCCTTGCCCGTTTTTGAAAATTCAAGTCTTACTTTTTCGTATTCGTTGACGGACACCATGCACATTCACCCCCAAGCTTATTTGCACCGCAAGCGGCACAGTTATTCATACAGTTTTCCGTTATTTTATCCTCGTATGCCTTATGACGCTCACGCAATAAAAATTCCTTGCTTACACCGCAGTCGATAATATCCCACGGTAAGATCTCGTCCTCGGCAAATTCTCTGTTTGCGTAGAATGACGGGTCTATTCCGCATTCGTCAAACACGGAAAGCCACGCATCGTAATCAAAGCATTCGTCCCAGGCGTCAAACTTGAAGCCTCGCTCTGCAGCCGTATAAAGTGCCTTGGAAAGACGTCTGTCACCTCTTGCAAACACCGCCTCTATTCTGCTGATATTCGCATCGTGATAGCTGTAACGTATTGCTCTGTCCGTTATGGCATCTCCCAGCAGCTTTTGCTTTTGCGCAAGCTCGTCCATAGTTGCCTGTCTGTCCCACTGGAACGGCGTGAAGGGCTTCGGAATAAAGCACGCAACACTTATGCTTACCGTCGGTCTGCCTTTTGGGCGGTTTTCCGTTGCATAATATTCGTCAACGACGGTCTTTGCAAGCTTTTCTATTCCTAAAACGTCCTCGTCGGTTTCGGTCGGCAAGCCGCACATAAAATACAGCTTTACCTGGTTTCTGCCGCCCTCAAATGCGGCTCTGCACGCTTGCATTATATCCTTTTCGCATATATTCTTATTAATTGCATCACGCAGACGCTGTGTGCCTGCCTCAGGTGCAAACGTAAGCCCCGTCGAACGAACTGACGATATTTTTTTCATAAGCTCCCTTGAAAAGCTGTCCGCACGCATCGACGGCAGAGAAAGGCTGACCATACTGTCATCAGTCCATTCCAAAAGCTTGTCCGTAAGCTGTCTTATATGCGGGTAGTCGGAAATAGAAAGCGAGCAAAGCGATATTTCATCATATCCCGTATTTTCGTACAGTATCTTCGCTTCTCTGTTCAGCGTTTCCGCACTTTTCGCTCTTGCGGGGCGGTATATCATACCCGCCTGGCAGAAGCGGCAGCCTCTCGGACAGCCTCTGTATACCTCAAGAACTATTCTGTCGTGAACCGTTTCTATATACGGCATAACGAATTTTTCGGGAAAATACGTTTTGTCAAGATCCTTTATTATACGCTTTCTGACCTTAACGGGAATATCGTCGTATTTAGGTGTATACGATCTTACAGTACCGTCATCGTTATATTCAACAGTATACAGCGACGGTACGTAAAAGCCCTCTATCTTTGCAGCCTCGTGCAGAAAATCAGCCTTCGTATAGCCGGGACGTGACTTCATCTTTATGTAAAGCTGACAAAACTCGACGAGTGCTTCCTCTCCCTCACCGATAGAAAATACGTCAAAGAAATCAGCTATCGGCTCTGCGTTATAAGCGCAGGGACCGCCGCCGATGACTATCGGATATTCATCTCCGCGCTCGCTTGCGTACAGCGGTATATCTGAAATCTGAAGCATATTAAGCACCGTCGTATAGCAAAGCTCGTACTGTAAGGTAAAGCCGAGTATGTCAAAATCCTTGACCTCATCTCCGCTTTCGTGTGCGTACAAGGAAATACCGTGCTGCTGCATCTGCTTTTGCATATCGTCCCACGGGGCGTAAACGCGCTCACACCATATATCCTTTTGCTCGTTGAGAACGCCGTACAGTATACGCAGTCCGAGATTTGACATACCTATTTCGTACGTATCGGGAAAGGCAAAAGCAAAACGGCATTTTACCTCGTCCTTATTTTTTATTATCTGACC
>JAFYMA010000177.1 GCA_017556845.1 Clostridia bacterium
ACTGTTGATAATTGCATTTTGCGATTCTGAATTATAGCTTTTTCCGTTTTTGTCTTTATATTTAAGGAAAAATATTTGTCCTGCGCTGTAATGCTGAGGCTGAGTTGTCCAAAGAGGTGATGACAACGCTCTGAAATCGGGCAGTGTCCAGGCATCCTTTCCGTTTACAAAGTACGGAGCAATACAGTTTGTTTCCGTTGTTCCGAGCGACAAGTGGTAATACGGTGCGATAAACTGTATTGAGGAAAGCTGCTTTATGGGATAGTATCCCCAATTCTGATAAATATTAAGCACTGTAAGCTCTTTTGTTTCCTTTGCTTTTACGGTTATCGGAAAATATACCTCTCCGTATGCCGTATCGTCAGGATAAAATACGGGCTCCTCGTATTCTCCTTTGAAATTCTTGCAAACCTGAACGGGCAAGGGAAGAAGCTGACCGCCATCTCCGACAACGGCACCGGATTCAAGACAACCTGATCCGGTTGTTGTTTTAATATAGATCCGTCTGTCAGAATCGTCGCCCGTTACCGAAATCGGAACTTTAAAATATTTATCGGGTCTGTCATAATACGCAGTTGAAAAATCAGTTCCGTTTACGGAAAATACGTACGCACCTATGAATCCGTCGTATCCTATATATTTTGATCCGTCGATATTTACAGTTACCGACACCGTTTTTAACGGATTTCTTTCAACGTACGCTTGACGGAGAAAGCTGTCGAAAGAATGCGTGCTGTCATTGTATATTCTATGTCCGAGTCTTATCTCTTGTCCTTTTTTTAGGCTCTGTACGGGAATGAAACGGTTTATTACGTAATACCCATCATTTAATTCTACGGAGATATTACCCATATTTTCTCCGCTTGGTATGATATAACCGAAAACGCCTGCGTCACCTATATCAAATCCGACGTAAGTAATATCAGAAATACCCTCGTTGTCCAATTTTGTAAATACATTTGTATCATTACCGAGAACGAATTTTCTTACTTGATCTGCAGGTATCTTCGTCTGTACACCGAAATATTCCATATCGTCTATATCCTTTGAGGCAAGGAAACGTATCTCCTCGTGCAGCTTATCAGAATACGTATGGAATATGCGTTCGAGTCTTACGGACGGTGACATTGAAAGATCATATACGGCTTGCATAGATGATACTGTGATCGTTTCATCATTTACAGAACCGCAGTCGATACGTACACCTCTTATATCTCCGGTGTAACCCGGCAAGCCCGAAATACTTACAGTATACGTTTTTTCAACCCCCGGAGTTATCGGAAATGAAACCATTTGCTGAGCATTAAATCCATTGTATTGGCTTGTGTAAATGAATAACTGGCAAGCGGCGGTCGCTTCTGATGTAAGGGTTATTTTAATTGCATTATATTTTTTCGTTGAAATTGAAAATCCGGTTCTGTAGCAGTAGGGATCTATATTATTCTTTACTTTGTATGTGAGTTTTCCGTCAGAAGACTTTATATCGTAAATATCATTACCGCTCCATACGCTTTGCTTGCCCAAAAGATCGTAAGGCGGGATGGTGCTTTCGCCTTGTGATTGATCGTTTATAGCAAGATCCATAACGTGAACATCGTAATAATAGTATCCCATACGGAACGTATTCATATACGGCTGTTTACCGGATAAAGATGCAAAACGCACCCCTGCCTGATCTTCCATATATGCATCTGCTGAATTTACAAAGTATTCTATACCGTTTTCATTTGCAAAGCTTTTTATAAGCTGTTCTTTTTCATTGTTTAATCCAAAGCTTGCGGAAAATGATTTATTGGAAAAGGCAATGCTTGATCTTGCAGGATCCGTATACTTAAGATCTACTGCATTTTTTGAAGCGTTTGAGTATTTCACTGTACTGTCCCATCCCTCAGTATCGTCAGTTACGTTGAGATATGAAAAATCGTCGTCAACTGTAAAGTCATCTTCAAATAAAGACGTTTGTACTGAGGTGCTTTCGTCTGAATTTGTAAATTCTGAATTTTGTGTTGTGCTTTCATCTGCGCCCGTACATGACGGAAGTAAAACGGCAAGCATCAGAATAACTGCCGCTACAGCTTTATTATACTTTTTTATAGCTTATCATCCTTTCAAAAAACGTGCCTTTCGTTCATATTGTGAAAGGCACGTTTAAAGATTTAAAATTCAGTTAGGGGATATCAGTTATCCCAGTTGTGCCAAACGTCTACGACATCATCATTGTCTTCAAGGTGTTCAAGCAACAGATTCATTTTTTTAACAGAGTCCTCGTCGGGAATTTCTACGTAAACGGAAGGTATTTTTTCAACCTCTGCAGAGATGAATTTGTATCCTTCGTTTTCAAGCGCTTGACGAACAGATGAAAGGTCATCAGGTTCTGTCGTTATTTCAAATCCCTCTTCGCTTGCTTCGAAATCAGAAGCACCTGCTTCAAGGGCAGACTCCATGAGCTTGTCCTCGTCTATACCGTCGTCGTTTTCGATAACGATGATACCTTTTTCGGAAAAGAGGTATCCAACGCAACCGGGCTGACCGAGATTACCGCCGAATTTATCGAAATAGTGGCGAACCTCTCCGCCTGTTCTGTTTCTGTTATCAGTTGCGGCTTCAAC
>JAFYMA010000178.1 GCA_017556845.1 Clostridia bacterium
AACTCCGGACACCTTGATTAAAAGTCAAGTGCTCTACCTTCTGAGCTAATGGATCATATGAGTGTTTGCAACAGATGATATATTATCACAAATCGCGTTATTTGTCAACCCCTTTTTCAGAAAAAGTATAATTTTTTTTAGTTTTTTCACGTTTGCACGAAAAAAATTCAAAGTTTACTAAATCAACTAAAAATGTTCTTATTTTTTAACAAGTCGTGTGATAAAATCCTTGATGTTAATTAGAACAAGGCAAGGTTAAATATATGTCACGTTTTGTATTTACAGCTTCATATTTTTACTATTACTTTAACTTTTTTACCGTAAGTAATAGATTTTTGTGCTGCTGACAGATCGAAAACGGATATAAAATACGTATTTTGGCGGCACTGAGGGTGTCGTTTTTTTGTTGATATAAGCTTTATTCATACAGGAAGGAACGGTGACGGCAATGATTGCTGTAATAAAAAAAGGTACGACTCAAGAGCAAATGGACGTGCTTGTGCAATGGCTTGCAACGCAAAATATTGAGGTGCATATTTCACAAGGACACAATTATACGGTTTTGGGACTTATCGGCGATACGACGCACGTTGATATGGATCTTATCGAAAGCCTTGATATCGTCGAAAGCGTTAAAAAGGTAAGTGAGCCGTTTAAGCAGTGCAGTAAAAAATTTCATCCCGACGATACGGTGGTAGATGTCAACGGTATGAAGATAGGCGGCGGTCATTTTCAGCTTATAGCAGGTCCTTGCTCCGTTGAGTCAAAGGATCAGATAATATCCGTTGCCGAAAGCGTAAAGGCATCAGGCGCGGGCATTCTCCGCGGCGGTGCTTTCAAGCCGCGTACTTCACCGTACGATTTTCAGGGCTTGAAGTCCGTCGGACTCGATCTTCTGCTTGAAGCAAAGCGCGCAACGGGTATGCCGATCGTAACGGAAATAATGAATACAGAGCATCTTCCGCTTTTTGAGCAGGTCGATATAATACAGGTCGGTGCGCGTAATATGCAGAACTTCGAGCTTCTGAAGGCGCTCGGCCACACTAACAAGCCGATACTTCTCAAGCGCGGGCTTGCAAACACGATGAAGGAGCTGTTGATGAGCGCAGAGTATATTATGGCGTCGGGCAATCCGAATATCATCCTTTGCGAAAGAGGTATAAGAACGTACGAAACGTATACGCGTAATACGCTCGATCTTTCAGCCGTGCCAATGCTCAAGGAACTTTCACACCTTCCTGTCGTAGTCGATCCAAGTCACGCGACGGGAAGCTCAAAGCTCGTAAAGCCAATGGCTTTGGCGGCAGCCGCTGCGGGTGCTGACGGCCTTATGATAGAGGTCCACAACGATCCGTTGCACGCATGGTGTGACGGTGCTCAGTCGCTCACGCCCGAGCAGTTTGCAGACGTTGCCGAAAAGGTTCGCAAGATAAGAGAAATTCTGTAATAGAGGTGAAGACGATGGATATCAAGGAGCTAAGAGAACAGATAGACGGAATAGACGCAAAGCTCGTAGAGCTTTTTGCTCAGCGAATGGACGTGGCAAAAAAGGTTGCCGAATATAAGAAGGCAAACGGCCTGCCGGTGCTTGATGCTTCACGCGAAAGAGAAAAGCTTGCGGACGTAAGCAAAATGAGCGATGATGAAATACGTGATTATACGAGAGTTCTGTATTCGCTCATATTTGAGCTGAGCCGTTCGTATCAAGGAAGAATGATGGATAAAACGAGCGTTCTTTATAACGATATAAAAAACGCAATAGACAATACAGAAAAGCTTTTTCCCAAGTCGGCAATGATCGCGTGCCAGGGAACTGACGGAGCGTATTCACAGATAGCCTGCGATAAGATATTCCGCGATCCGCAGATAATGTTTTATTCTTCGTTTGAGCACGTTTTTACCGCAATCGAAAAGGGAATGTGCAAATACGGTATTCTGCCGATAGAAAACAGTACGGCAGGCTCTGTAAACAAGGTCTACGATCTTATGATAAACCGCAATTTTCATATTGTTCGCAGTACACGCATAAAGATCGACCACAGTATGCTTGCAAAGCCCGGCGTTCGTCTTTCCGATATAAAAGAGGTATTTTCGCAAGAGCAGGCAATAGCACAGTGCTCGGAGTTTCTTAAGTCTATGCCCGGCGTCAAGGTAACACCGTGTGAAAATACTGCGATCGCCGCCGAAATGGTCGCAAAAAGCGAAAGAAATGACATAGCGGCAATATCATCACGGTACTGCGCAGGTATTTACGGCTTGAACAGTCTTGCCCACAGCATCCAGGATGCAGGCAACAATCACACCCGCTTTATATGTATATCAAAAGATCTTGAAATATACCCCGGAGCAGATAAGACGTCTGTAATGATGGTCCTGTCTCATAAGCCGGGCGCACTTTACAGAGTTCTTGCAAGATTCTATTCACTTGGTATAAACCTCATAAAGCTTGAAAGCCGTCCCATCCCCGAAAGAGATTTTGAATTTATGTTCTATTTTGATCTTGAAACGTCGGTATATTCAGAGGAATACGCTCGCCTTATGTGCGAGCTTGACGGTATGTGCGAGGACTTCAAATATCTCGGAAGCTATTCTGAGGTAATATGACGTTCAGCGGTGCTTTTCGGGCACAGTGAAAAGATATACGCAAAAAATCAGTAACGTAAGGTTTGACGACGTTTTGAAAAACAGATAGATACTAAGCTGCCAAACGATAAACAGAGCGGCGTATGATACGTATGAGCATACTCTGTCTGCTGTATACGGATTTAAAAAGCACGAAAGAGCAGATCTTAATGCTTTTCCTCCGTCAAGCTCTGATATCGGAAGTGCGTTCAGCAATGCATAAGATGCATTGTGATATCCGAATGCGGTTTTGTAAAAAATACAGAGCATAACCGCATTTGCAAATATTCCGCCGAGATAAACGCATATGTCCGACGTATACGATGAAGAAGAATTGATCTGCATATCTCCTCCGCACAGACCTATATAAAAGCCCCTGGGACTGATATTGCACATTTTCACTGCCAATAAATGCCCAAGCTCGTGTATTGCGGCACTGCATATCATAAAAAACGAATCTTTGGTCGGATAACAGATAATAAAAAGAGTAAGCGCCATAACCGATATGACGCTTACTTTTATTTTCCTTGATAAATAAATATACAACAGTATTATCCTTTGCAAACGAGAAGAGCAATGTCGGATGCTGAAATATTATGAAACGCCCCGTGTGATGAAACGATGCTCAAAACCTCGTCAATATCGTATTTTGCACCCGTAAGAGCGCGCGTAAGCTCTGTAATATCGCCGCTGTAAAAGAAATCTCCCGTGAATGAAATATTCTTTATCTGACCGTGATATACGTCAATGCCGCAACAGACGCTTCCGCCGTCAAAGCGCTTTTTGCTTAATACTTCAAAGCGGGGATTTACGCCGTAAATAAAGTCCCATGATGAAAGCTGTGCTTCGATCGGGGATATTTTATCCTTATCATCCTGAGCGTTTATGCATCCGTCCGTTTCAACGCACGACCACAGCAATTCCTTGAAATCGTTATAAGACATTTGCTCACGCGTAAGCGATGAAATGTTTTTCACTCTCGACCGTACGCTTTTTACACCCTTTGACTGAAGCTTTCCGCCCGGAGTCATAAGCGCTTTTTCCATACGGTCAAAATCTACGTCGAACAGAATTGACCCATGATGCAAAAGACCGTGATCGGTGTCCATTCGTGCGTTTCCGCATATTTTATATCCGTCGGCAAGAAGATCGTTTCTGCCCGAGTAAGATACGTTTTTTACTCCGAGAGACGATATTGCGTTTGCAATGTCGTCACTGCATTCGGCAAATGAGATGTCAGAGCCCTTTTTGTTTGGGTAAAATTTCGTATACATTACTCCGCCGAGATCGGCGTAAACGGTTCCGCCGCCCGTTTTTCTTCGGCTGACGGTTATTTCGTTTTCCTTCGCATATTGAAGGTCTACCTCTGAATAGATGTCCTGATATCTGCCGGAAATGAGTGACGGCGTCGTCCTCCATATCATATAAAACGGCTCGTTCAGTACGGTCGTATAGTATTCCTCTGCCGCGAGATTGAAAAATATGCTGTCTGAGTTTGTTTCTATCTTTATCATATTATTATCCTTTGCACTCTTTTTCCTACCATACATAAAGCCTCGTACGGTATAGTTCCGATGTGACGGGCATATTTTTCAACATCTCCGAATATTACCGCAACGTCGCCCGTTTTCGGTTTTTCATTCATATCTGTTATATCGACCATAAGGTGATCCATACATACTCTGCCTACGACCGTGCATTCGTGTCCGTTGATCGTTACCGTTCCTGACGAAAAGGCTCTCGGTACACCGTCGCCGTATCCGCAGGCAACCGTGGCTATCGTGCACTCCTCTTGTGCTGTGTATGTACCGCCGTAGGAAATACTTTCACCCTTGCGGACCGTATGCACGTGTACGACCGTTGAGCATAATTTCATAACGGGCAAAAGTCCGCTTTGTCTTACCTCGTCAGACGGTGAAACTCCGTAAAGAGAAATTCCGCAGCGTGCAAAATCAAAAAGGGAATCGGGCATACTGATTATCGCACCCGTGTTTGCACAGTGATATAAGTATTTATCTCCGAACTGTTCTTTGATGCTTATAAAGCGAGAAAGCTGTTCGTTTGCCGATGATTTATTGTATTCGTCGGATGCTGCAAAGTGGGTAAATATTCCCTCAACTGAAAAAGCGTTATTTGATAATACATTCTTTATCGACTGTATATCGCCGTACGGAAAGCCAATGCGGTTCATTCCCGTATCTATTTTTATATGAACGCGGAGCTTTTTGCCGTCGGGGACCGTATTCAAAAGCTGTGATGCGTATTCGGTTGAATAGACCGTTTGTATAAAGTTGTTTTCAAGCAGATATTCTGCATCCTGCGCCGGCGTGTAGCTCAATATAAGAACGTCTGCATCTGTATATTGCCGCACCTGAAGTGCTTCCTGCAATGATGAAACTGCAAAAAAGTCAGCACCTGCCTTGCAAAGAGCGTTTACACATTCGATCCCGTGACCGTAGCAGTCTGCCTTGACTACACACATCATACGGCAGCTTTCAGGCAATGATGATCTTATAAGCTTATAATTATGCTGTAACGCACCTGTGTCAATCAGTGAGTACGTTTTGGGTCTGCATGTCATTGTTTGCATTTTTGATTTCCCATTCATTTACGGTTATTGTTGTTTTGTCTGTTTTAAACATAAGAGGGAGCTTCGTTTTGCTGTCAAAATATATGTCACATTCTCCGTTTGTGAGCAAAACGGCACTCTTACCGTTTAGCGAGCTTTTGACGAGCGAATATTCGCTGTTTCCGCTTATTATGCTTTTCCAACGGAAAACGCCGCTTGATACGTTTGAGGAAAGCTCTTCCGAATCAAGCTCGATGCTCATATCGTTGTATATAAGAAAGCTGTCGTCGCCTTCAAAGCTGTAACCCATTCCCCATAGCATAGCAGGCTCTGCAAAAACTATATTGAGCGAGCCGTCCTGCTGTAAAACTATGCGCACCGTGTAATCCGTTCCGTCCTCACTTACTGTGACGTTTGCACTGTAAGGCGTGCGAAGGGTCTTAAGATAATCGTCGGGCTGAATAGCCTCTGCACACGAGCAAAGCACGAAAAAGGTACATAAGATCAGTATAATAAATTTTTTCATAAGCTGCTTCTCCTTTACATTTATGATAAAATGTATGCAGAGAAGTCGCGTTTAATGCCTCAGATTATCGCTCATTACAGTGTTGGGATTGTGATAACGCATAATTTTCAGCGTTTTCTTCGTTGCCTCAAAGTATGCTACATTTCGCTTTCCTTCCGTGTTTTTTATCATGGCGTAAAGATCCTGCGTAGGCTTTTTGATGCTTACGCACGAGTCGTAAACCGTATCGTTATTCTGCACCGTAACGTCTGTAAAGGGGACTATACTGTCAAGCTCGCTGAGCTTTATTTCATAATATTTTTTGCATTTTTTTCCGCCGAATACCTTTTCCATCGTGAATACACCGTGCTCGATCGTGTAACGGTATTCGATCTGCAGATAAATGAAAAGGTATTTGAAAATTATAATGCACAGCATAAACATAACGGGGGTGAAATATACGAGAAATTTAACTATTATGCACGCGGCGCAAAGCGCAACAGACGCAAGGACAACGCCGATTATGTAAAGAGCACGCTTTAAGGCGTAATTTCCCTCCACCTTTTTTTCGACTGTATATGTTATACTGTTGAATGATGAATCGTTCATGAAATATCTCCGTTTGCTTTATTTTTTATATTCTATCACATATCGAATAAAAAATCAATAACTTATTGTAAGCGGTATTGACAAAAATTTAAAAATAGTATAAAATCAACGTATCAACTGCACAAAATGTTAAAGGATGGTGTGCCATGAGGGTAATTGATATAATAAACGCCAATAAGGCTAAGGACAGACCGACGGTATCGTTTGAGGTGTTTCCGCCGAAAACTACCGTAAATTTTGATAACGTCATGAAGGCTACCGGTGAAATTGCAAAGCTTCAGCCCGATTTTATGAGCGTTACGTACGGAGCAGGCGGAGGAACGAGTGATTTTACTGTTTCCGTTGCGGAAAATATCAAAAATTGCGGTGTTACCCCGTTGGTGCATCTCACCTGTGTATCGTCAACTCAGGCAGACGTTGCAAGACAGATAGAAAAGATCAAAAACTCCGGAATGGAAAATATCCTTGCTTTGCGAGGAGATATTCCCGATGGAAGTCCGTTTCCCGAAAACGCACAGTTCAAATATGCATCACAGCTGATACGCGAGATAAAAAAGCACGGAGATTTTTGTATAGGCGGTGCGTGCTATCCGGAAAAGCACCCTGAAGCACCGACCTTTGCAGATGATATAAGACACATAAAAGAAAAGGTCGATGCGGGATGTGATTTTTTGACAACTCAGATGTTTTTCGATAATAATATACTGTACAACTACTTATATAAGATCAGAGAAGCAGGTATAACCATTCCCGTGGTGGCAGGTATTATGCCGGTTACGAACGCAAAGCAGACGGAGCGTATATGCAAAATATCCGGAAACTTTCTGCCTCAGAGATTCAAGCTGATAACTGACAAATTCGGATCATGCCCGGATTCTATGAAGCAGGCAGGAATTGCATACGCTACCGAGCAGATAATAGACCTTCTGGCAAACGGCGTATCGTGCATACATATTTACTGTATGAATTCACCTGACGTTGCAAGAAAAATAAAGGAAAACCTTTCTTATATAATATAGTCCCTCTGAATATAAAAACGTGATGCTTTTTGATAAGAGCATCACGTTTTTTGGTTTAGTGCCTTTAGGCAGTTGAGCGCGAAGCGCGAAACAGACAACCACCCGCTATGCGGGTGGGCAACAAAGGTTATACCAAAAAATCTCCTAACGTGATACAATAAGATGCTCAAGTCTATTGCAACACGAAAGGAGAAAG
>JAFYMA010000179.1 GCA_017556845.1 Clostridia bacterium
AATGTTTTACGTCGTTCGCAATATGCAGAAGGGCGAGCCGGTTTTCGTTTTCTCCGACTTCAAATACGTCATCAAAAGAAACAAGCTTCAGGGGCTTGTGTTCGGCGTGCTCGATCTCGGCGTTACGGCGCTTATCGTATACGATATAAGCTTCTTTATGCTCAATTCGTCGCTTGCCGCTATGTACAGCGTTATGTTCTGGCTCAGCATCGTGATCGGCATCGTGTACCAGATGGTAAGAGTATATATATATCTTATGCTGATAACGTTCGATCTTTCTGTATATAAGATGGTGAAAAATGCGGTCATATTCGCATTCGTCGGACTTAAGCGTAACGTAATGGGGCTTGTCGGTATGACGGCGGTCATAGCGCTGAACGTGTTTTTACTGTTTTCGTTTATGCCTTTGGGAATAATCCTGCCGTTCGTTATGACGTTTGCCGTGTGCGCATATATCGGAACGTATGCGGCATATCCGATGATAAAGGAAGTAATGATAGATCCCTACTGTGATGAAAACGCACAGACGGAAGAATAACTTTAAATTCAAGGAGCATTAAAATGAAGAAAAAGGTAATTATAACGGTTTCAATAATCGTATTGGTAATAGCCGCAGTAATAGCAGTCGGCGCTTTTATGCTTTTCGGCAATGCGGAAAAGCCGGGCGTTGAATACGACAGCAACGACGTTAAGGACGTTATAGACAATATCGGTATAAAGCCCGAGGAAAACGAAAAGGGTGAAACTGTCGAGCAAACGGTCGAAAGACTGAAAAGCGAGGGCAAGGTGATCGGCCGCGATTATACTGTCGAATATTCCGATTTCAAGGAAAAGACGTTTGAGCTTACCTCAGAGCAGCTCACAGCGCTCGTAAACGAGCTTATGCCGTCGGTCACGTTCATATCAAACTCACAGCTTAAATTAGAGGGCGGAAACAGAATAACCGTTTACGCGGAGCTTGATACGTACGAGGTGCTTGAAAAGGCTTTTCCCGATAAGTCCGTAACGGGACTTCCCGAAAAGGTCAAATTCAGCGCAACGGGCGATATAACGGTAAAGGACAATAAAGCGACGTTCAAGCCCGAGAACATCTCCTCACCTATTATTGAAAAGCTCGCGCTTTCACAGAGCGACGAGCTTAAGGTGAATCTTTCGTCTTTGTTTTCAAAGACTCCCGATCTGCGTATAACGAGTGTTGAGCAAACGGAAAACGGAACGATAACCATAACGGGCACCGTTCCGCAGTCCTTACGGATAGTTGAATTTTAATTTTGTGCGATAAGCTCAGAAACGGTAACGAACTCATAGCCGTCATTGCACAAACGGGGAATTATCTTTTCCAACGCCGCAGGTGTGGGCGTGTCGGGCGTTATAAAATCGTGAAAAAGGATAATGTCTCCGCATCTGACGTTGTTAAGAATGTCCGAGGATATTTTTTCAGGGGTAGTGTGCGCCCAATCTCTCGTATCCTGTGACCACAGAATTACGGTATATCCCATATTTTCGGCAGCCGCCGTCACTTCCTTTCCGCAAAATCCCTCAGGGGGACGGAAAAGGGTGGGGCAGCTGCCCGTTATTTTTTCTATAACGGCAGACGACGTCTTTATCTCCTTTTTAATATCGCATTCCGAAAGTCCCTTTAAATGCGGGTGCGAATAGGTATGATTTCCTATCTCATGCCCTTCGCAAAACACCCGCTTTGCTAAACGTGGGTGTTTTTCGGCATTTGCGCCTATCATAAAGAAGGTAGCCTTTACGCCGTATTTTTTCAGGATATCAAGTATTTCTTCCGTATATTTGTAGTGCGGTCCGTCGTCAAACGTCAGAGCTATGACCTTTCTTTCCGTGTCTGCGTGTCTGTATACGTCGGCTTGTGCGTTAACGTGCATACACAGCGCAATGCACAGTGTAAGCGCAAAGCATAAGGCTCTCAGGCACATAATTCGTCAAGTGTTCCGAATCGGTAGCCCAAAGACTCCCATTCGGAAAGCAGACTGTCGAGAATATCCGCGTTCGTTTTTGATGTGGGGTGAAGCAGAATCACCATTCCGTTATGCGTATTGTCGAGTATCAGCTTTTTCGCGCGCTCGGCATCGGGCTGCTTGTCATTGTCCCAGTCGGCGTAGGCAAAGCTCCAGAATACCGTTTTATATCCCATTTCCTCGGCAAATATCAGATTTTTCTGCGTAAATCGTCCCTCAGGCGGGCGGTAGTAGGGAGCAAGGTGTCTGCCTGTCATTTCCGTGTAGTATGAGGATAAAGAGCAAAGCTCCTTTTCAAATTCCTCCTTGCTCGTCACCTTTGACATATCCTTATGGCGATATGTGTGGTTGCATACCAGATGCCCCTCCTGTGCCATTCGTTCAACGAGGGCTGTATTCCGCCTTATAAGGTTTTCGAGTATAAAAAACGCTCCGGGAGCGCCGTGATCGCTCAAAACGTTCAGAATTTTTTCGATGTTGCCGTTTTCGTATCCTGCATCGAACGTGAGGTATATTACCTTTTCGTCATCCTTCCCTGCATAATATCCGCTGTTGCGTGATATAAATGAGATGTTGGCGTCGATAGTCGGTGTCTTGTGCTCACTGTTACGCTTGCAGTAAAAATTAAAGGCTTCGTTTTCTCCGCCTGCATAGCAGGTAAGAGTGTTAAGCGTCAGCAAAGCTGAAAGCATTACGGCAAAAACGGATCTGAAATATACAGTTTTCATTTGAAATATCCTTTGCGTAAAGATTTCGCCCACGGTATTATTCTTGCACCGCGGGCGAAATATATGCACAGGATATTTTGGTTTATTTCGGTAATTTTAACGTTGCCTTGAAAAGATCGCCGTCAAGCGTTATGATAAGCTCTCCGCCTTGCGCTGTGGCAAGTCCTTTGGCGATCGAAAGACCCAGACCGTTGCCCTCGGAGTTTCTTGAGTTGTCTGCCCTTGTAAATCTTTCCGTCAGCTCGTCTGCACTTATGCACAGCATGCTTTCAGACGTGTTCTTGAACGTAATGCTTACATGATCGGGCTTATCGCTCAATTCGACGTAAACGCGTGTGCCGGCCATAGCGTATTTATATATGTTATTAAGCAGATTATCGAATATGCGCCACAGATGTCTGCCGTCTGCGTTGACTGATACCTCGCCGTCGGGCTTGCTTGTGATCACGGTAAGACCTTTTTCACAAAAACGCTCTTCGTACTCGCCGAGTGCCTGATCTATAAGAACGTCTGCCTTCAATATCTCGGCTTTGACCTCAATATTGCCCGTTTGTGCCTTCGATGCCTCAAGCAGATCGTCTATCAGCCTTTTGAGTCTTGCCGACTGCCTTAGCAAAACGGCGGAGTATTCCTTTATTCTTTCGTTTTCCGTTTTCTCCTTGCAGATGAGGTCAGAGTAGCTGATGACCGACGTAAGCGGCGTTTTTAAATCGTGCGTTACGTTCGTTATAAGCTCTGTTTTTAACCTTTCGCTCTTCATTCTTTTTTCTACCTCGGAGGATATTCCGCCGGATATCGTGTTGAGCGTTTCAGCGTGTGCTTTAAGCTCCAATACCATTCCGTCGGTATTTATCCTCGCACTTCCCGCACTGTCGGCTATCTGCTCAGCACCCTTTTTCAGACGGTTGAGATTTGAAAAGAAATATACCGTCAGAATGAACAGAATTCCTCTTGAAAGCATAAACGTAACAAGGAAAAGCTGTGGGGCAAAATGCGTTTCAAATATATAAAACGTGAAAAGATCAAACAGAGCGACGGCGAGGAAAGCTGCCGACGCCTTGATCGCCAACGGCACAGAGCAGATAACGTATTTAAGTACGACGTATGAGTAATACAGCAAGGAACGCTTGAAAAGCCCTCTTGCCTTTATGCTCGATGTCGTTGTTACGGCAATTCCGAGAAAGCACGAAATGCCGAATGTAACGTATACCAGAATATAAGGAACACACAGATACGGCGAATCGTCTATGTTCAATTCCTTTGCAAAATAGTATCCTGCAAAAAGCCCGAAAAGTACGAAAAATACAAGTATTTCAACGGGGATCCTGTAAAGAGGACCCTTGTATATCCCGTCAATGCCGTTGCGCTTGCCGCTTGATACAAGAACTGCAAGTGTGCAGGTGAACGTCAGAAGGGCAAACAGTGCGATAAATACGAGCATCGTATCCTTTATCGAATATAAGGTGTTTGCGACCGTCCAAAGCAAAAGATACGCATCGTTTTGCACGGGCGTTTGCGATACGGTAATGGTAAGGGTATGCGTTTTGTGTACGGTGTACGATTGCTCGATTATTACCATATCGGTGAAAACGTAAGGGCTGTCGGTCTTTTCTCCGACGGAATAAACGATCTGCCCGTTTTCGTCCCTGCATTCAAAGTGATCTATGTTTTTGCTTTTCAGATATTCGCTTGCGTACTCGTTATTCGGGGTGTTCACAAGACATCTGCTGTAAAGTACCGACATATCGTTATACGCAGTATATGAATAAGTGTTTTTTATGAATAACGTCTTTTGCGACGAATATGCCCCCGCATCTGCCATATATACCGTTGCAACGCAGAAAACGAACGTGGAAAGCGCAAACGATACTGTAAGGATAAACAGTATGGCCTTGAACCATACTGAGTATATCATTCTGTTCTTCATAGCCTTTCACCCTCTATCTTGTATCCCTGCCCCCATACTACCTTAAGGTATCTTGGGTGTGCGGGGTCTATTTCTATCTTTTCACGCAAGTGCCGTATATGCACGGCAACGGTGTTGTCCGCACCTATCGGCACGTCGTTCCACACGCTGTGATATATTTCTTTAGGGGAAAAGACCTTTCCGCAGTTGAGCATAAGCAGCTTCAGTATTTCGTATTCCTTCGGTGTAAGGCTTACCGACTGACCGTCAAGGCTCACCTTTTTTGCATCGTCGTCAAGCTCTATTGCACCTATTACGACCTTTTTGCTTTCCGCCTTTATACCGCTTCCCAAAAGCATATATCTGCGAAGCTGCGAGCGTACTCTCGCTATCACCTCAACGGGATTGAACGGCTTTGTTATATAATCGTCAGCACCCGTATCAAGACCTAATACCTTGTCGCACTCCTCACTCTTTGCCGTAAGTAATATTATCGGTACGTTGCTTTCGCTGCGTATTTTCGCCGTAGCCGAAATGCCGTCAAGCATCGGCATCATTACGTCCATCAAAACGAGATGTATTTCGTTTTCAGATACCGCTTTTACTGCCTGCTGTCCGTTTTCGGCGGTGAAAAAGCAGTATTCGGGATTGCTTAAATATATTTTCAGGGCGTTTACGATATCCTTTTCGTCATCACATATCAGTATATTATACATAAAGCCTCGTCACATCCTTTCACTGTACAGCATTATACCACCGATAAGATTAAATGTAAAGGTGCGGAAAGATTAAGATTTTCTTAATGTTGATAAAAAAACGGCGTTTCTATCCATTGACAAAACGGTGCTGTTATGGTAAAATATTTTATACTGTGCTTTTTTTACGAATAAAAAAGACGCCATCTCCGCATAATTGATACGGAGGTGCATATCAATGAAAAGTATATTTAAAAGATTTATGATAGGCTTCGTGCTCGGACTGCTTACCTCGTCAGCCCTTTTTGCATCGGTGCTTGTCAGGGTGTACGGTTTATGAGGCTTGATAAATTTTTTACGCACGCAGGACTCCTCAGCAGAAAGGAGTGTGCGTCGGCAGCCAAAAACGGCAGGATCACGGTAAACGGTGTCTGCGTTAAGGATTGCTCCGTTCATATAAACGAAAAAACGGACAGTATAGCTCTTGACGGGCAAACTGTTTCTTACAGCAAATACGTTTATATTATGCTCAATAAGCCGTCGGGGTATGTAAGCTCAACGGATGAGCCGGGGGAGCGTACCGTCCTTGAACTGCTTTCGGAAACGGACGTGAAGATCGGCGTTTTTCCGTGCGGCAGACTTGATAAGGATACGACGGGCTTGCTGATAATGACGAGCGACGGGCCCGCCTGCCACAGAGCGCTCGCACCGAAAAGCCACGTCGAAAAGAAATACGAATTTGAGTGTGCGGACGTTCTTTGCTCGTCAGACGTTGAAAAAATGAAATGCGGTATAACTCTTGCCGATGGGTATACGACATTGCCGTGCGAAATATCCCTTACGGGCTCAAAAAGCGGAATAATTACTCTCAAAGAAGGAAAGTACCATCAGATAAAGAGGATGTTCGGGGCGGTGGGCAATAAAATAACGCGTCTTAAGCGTATATCGTTCGGAGGCATTGATCTTGACG
>JAFYMA010000180.1 GCA_017556845.1 Clostridia bacterium
GCTAATAGCGGTTTACTACGGAGTAGGATAGATATTACCAACGAGATTAAACTGTAAGCTTATTATAACAATCACACCAGAACCATTGCGAATACTATGGTTTTATGGTATAATGAATAAAATAACTTGAATTATTAAAATATTGGGTGTAAACACAATATCTATTAGTTATAAAAAGCTATGGAAACTATCTATCGACCGTGACATGAAAAAACCGACCTCCCAATCGTTAGATTTTTGGTCTAACTTTTGGGGGTCGGTTCAGCTTTCGGGATATTTGAGTTATTACTTTGTGATCAGTTCAACGAGAACTACAAGATCCTGTATATCTATTATATCGTCGTCATTAAGCATTGCAAGATTTTTTCTTATTTTGGCAGTAGGATCAGCCAGATATTTTTTTAAACGAATTATATCGCATACGTTTACGACGCCGTCTCCGTTTACATCGCCCATCGTGCCGTTTTGCATTACCGTGAACGTACGGCTTTGTCCGCCTGACATATCAATATTGTATGCAAAGCTATACGTTCCATCCTCGTCGTAATAAACTTGATAACCGTCGTAACCGTTGTTTCCGGTGTCGTATTTCACATATTCACCGTTAACGATCTCGTACAGTCCGTCTATAACGTAGCTGTCAAAGCCGTAAATGCGGACAACTGCGTGATTATCGCCTCCCGAAATAGTGAATTCAGCCATACCGTTGTTCGATCTAACACTCGGTAAAAAAGGTTCTGAAATATCTTTGCCCTCTGTAACGGTGAGCTTATAAGGATCAAGACAAGAGTCGTTTCTTACGTTAAGAACGCTTGTTATATCCGTATCATCAGGATCGCCCCACGGGAGCAAAACTGCGTCAATTGAAATAACGTCGCCCTTTTTAAGCGTAACAGCACCTAAATCAAGTGTCAGAGCACCGTAATTCATATTGTTAAGATAGGTATTTTTCAAAACAAATCTTCCGCTGTACGCTTTGCCGTTTACGGTGATGCTGTGATTTTTTATCATCAGTGCCATATTCGTGACCTGATATGACGTTCCTTGACGTTGATAGTAGCAAAAGAACGGAGCGTTATCTCCGAGCGTTATATAATCAACTGTGCTTGTGTCATATGCAAGAGATTTTTTTGCTACTTTATTGTTTTCGTCAAGATAGCTCAGTGACTGATAGAAAACGTGCCTGCCGTCGAAGGAAACGAAGGAAAAATCACGTTTGAAGTTGCTGAAGCTGACGTCTTCAAGCACTGTCAGCTTGATTTGATAATTAGTACGTGTTTCATCAGTCTGCGGTAACTCTATATGCTTGTATTCCGCCTTGATTTTGCCGTCGTCTGAAATGTATTCCATGTCTATATCGGCGTAAAGAGGACCTGCGCTGTGTATTTTTGCATTCTGTGTTTCTGATTTATAGCTCTTACCGCTTGAGTCTGTATATTTTAAAAAGTATATCTGACCGCCGCTGTAATGCTGTGGCTGATCTTCCCAAAGCGCACCCGACAATGCACGGAAGTCGGGAAGCGTCCAGCCGTCCTTTCCGTTTACAAAGTAAGGTGATATGCAGTTTGTTTCAGAAACGCCCATCGAAAGATGATAATATGAAACGAAGAATTTAATAGATGAAAGCTGCTTTAAAGGATATTTTCCCCAATGCTGATAAAGGTTAATGACGGTAAAGGTCTTTTCCTCGCCTGCATTCAAAGCTAAAGGAAAATATATCTCGCCGAATGAAGTATCATCGGGATAATAAACGTTTTCTTCAAACTCACCGCAGAAGTTTTTGCACACCTCAACGGGAATAGGAAGCAGATCTTTATTTTCATCAATGACTGCACCTGATTCAAGACTTCCGTGTATAGTGTGGCTCTTGATATAAATGTGTCTGTTATAGCTGTCACCTGTGACGGTTATCGGAATAAAATAGTATCTGTTGGGATAATTGTAGTATGCGGTATTAAAGCCCATACCGTCCACGTTAAAAACATAAGCACCGGTATACGGATCGTAGTGCGAATAAGATGCGCCGCTTACGTTTGCATTTACTTTTATATTATCATTTGTGAGAGGATTTCTTTCAATATACGCCTCTTCATTGAATGATGCAAAATCGTGCGTTTCATCGTTATACACGCGTGTGCTTAATTTTATCTCCTGACCGCTTGAAAGATAATTAATACTCAAATATCTGTTTATAACGTAATATCCGTTAACAATCTCGACGGAGATATTACCCATATTATCTCCGTTCGGTACGATAAATCCTATAACGCCTGCGTCGGTATCAAATGCCGCAGTAACGAGGGAGGTCATTTTTCCGCTGACAGACGTATAAACGGCAGATGGATCTGAAAGGAGAACCCTTGAAACGCTTGATACCGGGATCTTGGTCTGTACACCGACTGAGCGTATGTCGCTTACATTCTCATCGGCAATAAACCGAAGCTCGTCGTGTAGCTTTTCGGAATACGTGTGGAACGTACGCTCAAATTTTACAGTAGGCTTTGCAATCGTTGCCTTTACTGCTTTAAGTGCGGAAACGCTTATCGTTTCGTTTACTTCTTTTCCGCAGTCGATCCTTATTCCTCTTACGTTTCCGGTGTAGTTCGGCAGATGGCTTATCGGTATTGTATAAGTGCCTGACTGACCGGGTGTTATTTTGAAGCTTACACATTGCTCTGCTGTGAACGTGCCAACTGCATCAGTATAGAAGTAGATTGCACAGCTGTCGGATGCTTGGCTTTTTATTGTTATTTGTATCGCATTGTAGCTTTCTGTTGAAAAGTTTATATTCGTATTGAAGCAAAACGGGTCTGTTACGTCGGTTACCTTGTAAGACAGGGTGTTATTTCTGCAGGTGACGTTGGATACCATATATCCCGACCAGTATCTTGTTCTCGTATTGAGCAAATTGTATGATTGGCTTGAAAGCGTTATGCTGTCATCCTGGATATTCTGACCTAGAATGTGCACATCGTAGTAGTAGTATCCAAGTCTGAATGAATTAAAATACGGTACTGCATTTGAATTTGAAGCAAAGGAAAGACCTGAAGAGGATTCAAAATACGCATCGGACGAATCAGTAAAATACGGTGTCCCGCTTTTGTTTTTAAATGATGAGATCAGCTTATTTGAAGTGGCAAGGTTATACGTTGCCGTAAAGGAGTTGTTTTCGATCTGAAGAGCGAGTCTTTGCGGAGAATCGTATCTCACTTGAACACCGTTTTTAACAGAATTTGCATACTGTATTGCATTGTCCCAGCCGATTGAGGCATCTTTGCTGTCAACAACGGATTCTAAGCCGGCGTCTTCTGTGTTTTGTGTCGTTGCTTTAAGGCTCGTATATGCAATCGCGGGAGAAGCAAACAGAAATGACGCTATAATTACAGAAGAAATTATCCCCTTTATATTCGTTATGTGTTTCATTGAAGATCCTCCTTTTTTCGCTTCACTTCAATAATACATTGAAATTTGTTAATTTGCAAGATATAAAACATTTTTTCTCCTTTTTGCACAAGCAAAGCTTAAATTTTATGTTGAAAACCAACAATATTATGTTTTTGCGAAATGAAAAAATATACAAAACTAACAAAATGTAAATATAACGATTGCAGTGCCCATTTACCGACGATTTTAAATATATGATAGATTTGGACATTTTTAAATGTTACAATTAATCAAAACGTTGAAAGGTGATCGCAGTTGAAAAAAATAATAAATTGGTTCAAGGAATACGGATATTATTATAAAATACATTTTATTATAGGTGCATTTGCACTTTTGATGGCTGTAATTATTACAATTCAAGTGGTAACAAAGGTTGATTATGACATATACGTAACGTATCTCGGGCCGATAGCTCACAATACAGATTCACTTGACTCTATAGAAAAAGCGATGATATCGACTTTGGATGATGATCTTAAAAAAGAGGTAAAGGAAATTTCAATAAGAGATATAGTGTATCTCAATACAGAGCTGTTTTCTGAAAGCCGTGATAATGATATGTTTGTTTCGGCAACATCAAACAGCGATGCTGTAAAGCTTTTGAATAACGAGATCGCAGTAGGAGATTCATATATCTATATTATTGATAAAGAGCAGTATGATAAGATAAAGCTCACAGGAGCATTGTCGAAGCTGTCAGACGTCCTTACGGATGTTCCGTCTTATGCGGACGTATACGGTATTCCGCTGAAAAAAACTCCGTTCGGACAGAGCTTTGCGTGTTTTGCAAATTACCGCGAGGATATGATATTATGCCTTCGTGCAAATACGGCGGACAGTGCGGTTTCGGCTCTGAAAGGCTCAGAAACAGTTCAAGCGGAATTTGATCTTCATAGAAAGGTTTTTGAAAGCATCGTCAATTATATTCCCGAGAAATGATATAACGTGCGATAATAAAAAAACATCTCTCCTGCTTTACAAGAGAGATGTTTTTTTATGCTGTATTTTATTTTATGTGTAATCCCGTTACTATCTTCGTTACGATTACCCATATAAGCTGATATATAACTATCAAAAGTGAGGTTATACTTCCGCTCAGTCCTGCAATGAATGCAAATATCACTATCATAAATGAAACGAGCATTGACATTACGGAAATCAGCGTTCCTGTTTTGATAACGGACGATAGCTTTCTGCAATTCGTAAGCGTTTTTAAAAGCGATTTTGCGGATCTCGAGGATATGACAGTAGCTTCAGCTTTTTCTGACGTTGAAGAAAGCTCGCTTACGCTTGCACATTTTATGACCTTCACAGGATACTTCTTGATATTTATTTCGTTTGCAAGCAGGGCGGTATCAATATTCGGATCGAAGGTTTTGACGGCTATGCACATACCTGCATTCGTAAGCTGGCGCAGCGTGTTAGTAAATTCACCGTCAGCCGTATACTGAAAATAGAATTTTGCAACGATAGTTCCGCCGAACGCTACGTACATTATACGTCTTGAATTGTTAGACTCCGATATTTCGTCTTCCGTAGTATATGCGGGGATATAGTTCCTGTTTTCCATGAACGAGGCGCTTCCTATAAGAACGTGCTCATCGTCAACGTCAGCCTCTATACCGTCCTCGTATACTGTGTGTATCTTTACGTTATCCGTAGTTCCAATTTCGTTCGTAATGCTTGAAAATACGTCGTTCAAGGGTCCGTTGAGCTTTGTGAAAAGACTTGCTATGACGTAAACAACGTGATCGAATCTTGCGTGAGGATAAATTCTGTGGTGAACGAGCTTGGTTGCATAAGGAGGGAACGCTTCAACGTCATCAAATGAAACGACGGATGCGCTTGAATATTCGTCTGCGACCGTTTCTCCTATGAACGTGCTGTTTTCATAGGAAGCGATGTAAGATGCTTTATACAAGGGCGAGGCGAACGCTACGTACAATGAAGAGGGAAGCAGTGCGCACAAAAGTGTAAACGCGTAAGAAATTGAAGAGTCAAGCGTGTTTTTTAAAACGAACATAAGAATGAAATACGCGATTGCTATAAACAAGGAAAGCAGGGAAATGATGCCGAATGCAGAACGCTGCTTTGACTGCTTTGAAAAATTGGTTGCAAACTTCTCAACGAATGACGTTTTGTTTATCTTAAGAAGCTCGGGATTTTCGGGAAGATAATCAAAAAACTCATTCTTGTCAACACTGTCTGAGGTGGGAGTATACTTTTCTATGGCATATTTGCGCTTCGTGCTGGAAACTATTTTAAACGAGTTTATCTCACGTTTAAGATCCCAAAGCTCGCTTATGAGCGAAATGCATATGCAGAAGGCACACGGAGAGAACATAAGCGTAAACTCGCTCGGCAATATAACCGCGGTATATATTCCGTAAGCGGCAGTTGTAAACGCAAATACGAACGTCAATACGTCGGTCGTTGATCTGCCCGTAACAAACGCCTTTGCACCGTCCGCAAGTCTGTTCATCGCCAATCCGCAGCAGATGAAGAACAGCTGCATACAAAGCAGGATCAGAACACGTGGATTTGCATCCGGTGAAATAAAGTGGGGAAGCGATGCTCCGAAAGAAACGAGCGATTCAAGAACTATCAGCAAAAGAGAAACTACGAATGAAGCTATAATGCGGATATTTAACGAGGTAAATGCTTTCTTGTATTTTTCAAGAAATAGTGGCTTCTGCGACGGGTTTGTATATTCGTCGATCCTGCCGCGCGCCTTTTGCTCAGCATTGATCTTGCGTTTTTTCTTTCTTTCAAGCTTTTCCTCGGGCGTTTCGGGCGTTGAAATATCGTCATTGAAAATGTCGTTGAGCTTTTGCTCAAAGTTGACGGCGAACATTATATCGTGCTGGGCATCGTCGTAACCGTCGCTTGAATCCTCTTCGTCGTTATACGCCTGATCGAACGCCTTGGCATCGTTTTCAGAAAGATTATTATCGTTTGATTCTTCATCGGATGAAAAGTCAGATTCACGCGTTTTTTCATCGTCAAACGATTCAATATCAGACTCTCTCGTCGGTTCGTTATCCTCTGCGGTGATGTCTGATCCATCGTCTGATCTGTCCTCTTTGTCTGAAGCATTTGCTATTACCGTGAGATCTTCGCTGTCTTCTTCGTCCATATTATCTTCGCCTGATGCTTCCTGACGTTCGCCATCCGATTCAACGGAAAAGGCGTTAGTTGAGACGGTTTTTTCCTCAATTTCAAAATGTGACGTAGGCTCGTTATCGGAATCAAGCTCTTCAAAGTCAGCATCATCAAAAATTACCTTGCGTTCATCGCGCGGCTCTTCTTCGGTTATATTTATGCTGCTTA
>JAFYMA010000181.1 GCA_017556845.1 Clostridia bacterium
AGTGCGATCTTTACGCTGTCACACTCGGATACCGTTTTGATTATTTCCGTATCCTGATCGGACAAAGGACGGCTTGAATCAAATACCGCAAGTATAAGCTCTGCCTTCTTTATTTCGGAATAGGCACGCTGTACTCCTATGCCCTCTACCGCATCGTCAGTCTTCCGTATTCCTGCCGTATCGGAAAGACGCAAAACGACGTCAGCGCATATTGCCTGAGACGTTATAACGTCTCTCGTCGTACCTTCAATGTCGGTAACTATCGCAGTATCCTCACCGGTAAGCATATTTAAAAGTGAGGATTTGCCCGCATTGGGCTTGCCGCATATAACGGTGACTATTCCTTCTTTGACTGCCTTTCCGGTCTTGTACGAGCGCTCAAGCTCCTTTACCGCAGAAAGAATATCACAAAGCTCTGAAAGCATCTGCTCTGACGTAACGTCCGTAAGGTCCTCGTCAGGATAGTCGATATATGCATAACTGCTTGATAAGAGCGCAAACAGTCTGTCCGTGATCTTTTTAGCTTCGTTTGAAAGAGCGCCTCTTCCCGATGCGCCCGCTATCTTAAGAGCTGAAGGCGTTTTGGCGTCTATTATGTCCATAATAGCTTCCGCCTCGGATAGACGCAATTTGCCGTTTACATATGCACGTTTGGTGAATTCACCTGCTTGTGCAGGATATGCACCGCTTTCGATCAGTGAATCGAGAACGGTCTTTGTGACAAGTATTCCGCCGTGGCACGTTATTTCCACGCAGTTTTCACCCGTATATGAGTTGGGAGCCTTAAAGCATATTGCCATTCCGTCGTCGATCGTTTCATTCTGAAACTGTATGTCACCGTAATACGCCTTGCCGAAGGTGCATTCGGACAGAGGCTTTTTACATTTCGGGAAAAAGACCTTGTCTGCAATGGCAAAGCTATCTTCGCCGGATAATCTGATAAGGGAAATAGCGCCTCTTCCATAAGGTGTAGAAATTGCCGCTATAGTTTTGCCTTGCACGTGATCCCCTCCGTTACTTTAAAAATCACATAATTATATCACAAAAAAATGACATTGTAAATAAAAAAATATTGATTTTATAAAATTAATGTGCTATAATTTATTAAAATATAACTCTGAAATGTGAAATAGGAGAAAACATGACACTTTCTGATACTGAAAAGAGAATTAACGATATAATTTCATCTATGAGCGATGAAGAAAAGGTAGGTCAGCTTTTTTTGGCTCATTGCCCTACCGGAGAAGCTGCTATTGAAAAAATAAAGCAGTATCACCTCGGCGGCTTCGTTATGTTTGCAAGAGATTTTGAAACATTCTCGCCTGACGAAGTTAAAAATATGATAGCGGCATATCAGGAAAACTCCAAAATACCTATGGTGATTTCCGCAGACGAGGAGGGCGGCTCGGTCTTACGGGTCAGTAAATTTCCTCAATTCGGTGAACAGCCGTTTAAATCTCCGCGTGACCTTTATGAAACGGAGGGCTGGCAGGGCGTACACGATGAGACCGTGCGCAAATGTAAGCTGCTTCTTTCTCTCGGCGTCAATATGAACCTTGCTCCCGTATGCGATTTTACGGTGAACGAGGAAGCGTATATACGCAAGCGTGTTTTCGGCGTATCTGCTGAAGCAACGTCGAAATTTATAGAGATCGTTACTGGCGTAATGAAGGAATACAAGCTCGGATCATCGCTTAAGCATTTTCCCGGATACGGCGGAAACTCTGATACTCACAAGGGTATGTCGTACGACAGCCGTGAGCTTGAAGAATTTGAATGTCAGGATATCCTGCCGTTCATAGCCGGTATCAAGGCCGGTGCCGATTCCGTTATGGTATCGCACAATATCGTTGGATGCTTTGACAAGGATTATCCGTCATCTCTTTCGTATCCGATACACGATTATTTGCGTAATAAGCTCGGATATGACGGAGTTATCATCACCGATTCGCTGACGATGAGTGCAATAAGGGAGTTTACCGAGGGCAAAGATCCGTGTGTAAGAGCTGTGCTGTGCGGAAACGATATGATAATAACCTCAAAATATGAGGAAGGCTACAATTGCGTATTGCAGGCGGTTAAGGACGGTACTGTTTCCAAACAGATGCTTGACGGTGCTGTAAGGCGCATACTTAAGATGAAATTTGATCTTGATATCATAAAATAAAGCGATTTTTAGAGCGGTCATTTTTATAGTTGGAAGAAAACAAGGAAAAGGATCACCCAAAAAATGAAAAAAATGAATTTTTCAAAGATGATACGAGTTCTCTCTTTGATATTTTACGATATTCTGGCAATATTTGCATCAGATTATATGGCTCTGTTTTTGCGGTATGATTTTGAGATTTCAAAAGTTCCGACGGAATTTTTGGAAAATACGTCAATGTATCTGCCGATAGCGGCAGCCGTAACCGTTGCAATATTTGCCTTTATGCATCTGTACCAGAGCCTTTGGCAGTTTGCAAGCATACATGAATACGGACTGATATTCGGCGCATCGTTAATTGCTTATGCAATAAACGTATCTGTGCGTATGCTTCTCAAAATGCATCAGCCAAGGTCGTGTTATCTTATCAGCTTCGTTCTGTTCGCTCTTATTGCCGTATGCGGAAGAGTTTTATACCGTGTTATCAGAAACCACAAAAATATATCTGATCAGCATGTCCGTCCGTCAAATATCCGCAAGGTAATGCTTATAGGTGCGGGCGATGCTGCAAACTCACTTTTGCGTGAGATAAATATCAGCGCCTTGCAGAAAAACCGCAAGGTAGTATGTATAATAGATGACGATAAAACCAAAAAAGGCAATCTTATGTGCGGTGTGCCGATAGTCGGAGGCAGAGAGCTTATACAGAAGTCGGCGGAAAAATATGCTGTTGATGAGATCATTTTTGCTATTCCATCTGCCGATTACGCAGAAAAAGCAGAGATACTGAATATATGTAAGACTCTGAATATCCCGATGAAAACCTTGCCGGGAATTTCTCAAATCGTTAATAACGAGGTCATAGCCGACAATCTTGTAAACGTGGATGTTGCCGATCTTCTCGGCAGAGAGCCTGTTAAAACGAACGTTGATGAAATAATAGGATTTATAAAGGACAAGACGGTCGTTGTAACGGGCGGCGGCGGATCTATCGGAAGCGAGCTTTGCAGACAGATAGCGTCACACAACCCCAAAAAGCTGATAATAATCGATATATACGAAAACAATGCGTACGATATACAAATGGAGCTTGTGCGCAAGCACGAAAATCTTGATCTTGACGTTCTCATAGCGTCAGTCAGAGATGAAGCGAAGATCAATTCGATATTTGAGCATTACCGTCCGCAGATAGTATTTCACGCCGCGGCGCATAAGCACGTTCCGCTTATGGAAACGTCACCTGAGGAAGCAGTCAAAAACAATGTTTTCGGTACGCTTAATGTCGTGCGTGCCGCTGATAAATACGGCGTTTCACGTTTTGTAATGATTTCTACCGATAAGGCTGTAAATCCCACCAACGTCATGGGTGCAACGAAGCGCATATGTGAAATGATAGTACAGTCTTACGATAAGATATCAAAGACAGAGTTTGTGGCAGTTCGTTTCGGTAATGTTTTGGGATCAAACGGAAGTGTTATACCTTTGTTCAAAAAGCAGATCGCGGACGGCGGTCCCGTCACGGTAACTCACCCGGGTATCATCAGATTTTTTATGACTATTCCGGAGGCTGTGAGCCTTGTTCTTAGAGCCGGAGCGTTCGCAAACGGCGGTGAGATATTTATTCTTGATATGGGCAAGCCCGTAAAGATCCTTGATCTTGCGGAAAACCTTATCCGTCTTTCCGGAAGAACTCCTTACGTTGATATAAATATCGAATTTACAGGACTCCGTCCGGGAGAAAAGCTGTACGAGGAGGTCTTGATGGACGAGGAGGGCTTGAAGGCTACCGAGGACGAAATGATATTCATCGGAAGCCCTGTTGATTTTGATACCGACGAGTTTTTCAAAAAGCTTGAAGCGTTGCGTTCTGCTGCTGAAAGCAGTATAAATGTAAAGGATGCAATACAAACGATCGTGAAGATACACGAAACTGTTGAGCAATGATGCGTAACGAACGACTTAAGCTGATAATTCCCGCTATCGTTATTTTGCTGACTGTAGTGATGATATTTTCAGCTTCTCTTCAGACCGCAGATGCTTCACGGGCACAAAGCGGCTTCGTTAAGGGAAAGCTGGACTTAATATGCTCTGTCCTATTTGATGCGGATTATGACGATATTTTTCCCGAGGTGCGAAAGGTAGCTCATTTTGCTGAGTTTGCCCTTTTGGGAGCAGAGTGTGCGGTTTTTTGTGCACTTAACAAAATGAAAACGGTGCGTTCGGCTTTTATAGGTATAACGGTGGCTGTGTGTGATGAAGCACTTCAGCTTACGTCTGACGGCAGGGCAGGCAGCATAAAGGATGTTTTGCTTGATTTAAGCGGATTTGCTACGGGTGTTCTGTTTGTGATGCTATGTACATTATTAATAGGTTTATATAAAAATTATAGGAGAGAAAAAAATGGAGAATAAATGCATAATGGCTGTAGGAGGCCATATAGGAGATGCTGAGCTGACGTGCGGAGGCACTCTTGCAACGCTTGCTTTGCAGGGATGGAAAATAGTAACCGTCGGAGCTACGGGCGGCGAGAGGGGAAATCCTCCGCATCTTACTGTTGAACAGTACAGAGAGCAGAAGATCGCAGAGGCAAAGGCGTTTGCCGAAATGCTTGGCGGAGAAGCGGTAGTTATGCCGTATGCCGACGGCGAGCTTATGGATGACGATACGGCAAGATTCATGCTTTGCGATATCATACGAAAGTATAAACCTGCCAAGATCCTTACGCATTGGAAAAATTCAATGCATCGCGACCATATAAAGTGCAGTAATCTTGTGCGTGAAGCGCAGTTTCTGGCGGGACTCAGAAGCGTTGAAAGGGAACTGCCGGCACACTATGCGCAAGGACCGTTTATGGCGGAAAACTGGGAAGATTCCGACGGATTTGTTCCGCATACGTATTTTGAGGTTACTAAAGAGGGCTTTGAGCTTTGGAAGAAAGCGATAGACACTCATTGGTTTGCCGTTAACAGTAAAGATTTTAAATACAAGGATTATTATTGTGCTTTAAAGCGTGTAAGGGGACTTGAGGGAAGATTTGAATACGCTGAGTGCTTTGCATTGAATGAATATCAGAAGCGCGTAAGAATATCCTCAGAAAAGATGTGATACATATGAAGAGTTTCGTTAAGATAATAAAAATATTTGTCGTTGCGGCAGTTATAGTTATGTCGGTGGCGGCACTGGTGTTTGCATTTCAGGGCAGTCTTGCAGGAACAGCCTGGGCAATGTTGCCGCCTATCGTGGCTATTGCTCTTGCACTTGTAACGAAAGAAGTGTATTCCTCGCTGTTTATAGGAATAGTCGTAGGTGCGTTTATGGCGAGCGGCACAAAATTTTTGCCGTCAGTCGATATGCTTGTCAGTGACGGCTTGATAGGCGCTGTAAGCGGTACTGCGGGAATATTCGTTTTTCTTGTTGTTCTCGGTATAATAGTTGCTCTTATGAATAGGGCGGGCGGTTCAGCCGCATTCGGCAGATGGGCACAAAAAAATATCAAGTCCAAAACGGGCGCGTGCATTGCTACGTTCTGCCTCGGTGTGCTTATATTTATAGACGACTATTTCAACTGCCTTACGGTCGGTTCTGTAATGCGTCCGGTCACAGACAGCCACAAAATATCAAGAGTAAAGCTTGCGTATCTTATAGATGCAACGGCGGCTCCGGTATGTATGATCGCTCCGGTATCTTCATGGGCAGCGGCGGTTTCGGAATATGCAGAGGGTACGGGATTTTCGGGTCTTGAGCTGTTCATAAAATCAATACCCTATAATTTTTATTCTATTCTTACACTGGTATTCATCGTAGCGATAAGCATTATGAAATTTGATTACGGCTCAATGAAGATCTTTGAAATTAAAGCTGAAAACGGCGATCTTATAGGAAATTCTGATTTTGCATCTGACGAAGAAGAGAATAAGTATAACGAAAACGGCAGAGTGATAGATCTTATTATTCCCGTACTGTTCCTCGTTTCATTCTGCATATTCGGACTTGTTTATATAGGCGGTATACTCAGCGGTAACAGCTTTGTTGATGCATTTGCCGGAACTGACGCCACAGTCGGCTTGCCGTGGGGAAGCATAATTGCCCTTGTGCTTATAATTGCATATTATCTTGCGCGCAGAATAATAACGTTCAAAGAGGTTACAGAATGTATTCCCAAGGGCTTTATTGCAATGGTTCCTGCAATACTGATCCTCACCTTTGCAACGGCGCTGAAAAATGTAACTAACGCACTCGATATTTCGACATTTGTAAATGCTTCGCTTGAAAATGCGGGTTCTTTGCAGTATTTCCTGCCTGCAATAATATTCATTATCGCTTGTATTCTTGCATTTTCGACCGGTACATCTTGGGGCACGTTCGGTATACTTATACCGATAGTCGTTGCTATATTCCCTGCGGACAACGAGCTTATGTATATCGCAATGTCGGCGTGCCTTGCAGGAGCTGTATGCGGCGACCATTGCTCACCTATCTCCGATACGACGATAATGTCATCGGCGGGTGCTATGTGTAACCACGTGGATCACGTATCAACGCAGATGCCGTATGCAATAACTGTTGCTTGTATATCGTTCGTATGCTTTATATTAGCCGCATTTATTCAGAATCCTTGGATATCTCTTGCGATAGGCGCAGTTTTGACCGTAGGCACTTTGTTTATTATAAAGACCTTAACTAAGAAAAAAGCGTAAAGCTACAAATTAAAAAACGGCTGTCTTGAAATGTTTCAAGACAGCCGTTAGTGTTTTATACGGGCGTTTTTACTTTTTCAGATGCTCGGAAATGTGCTGATATTTTATTTATCAGCATGGCTATGAGCAATATCAGATACGATGCTCCGCTGAAGCCTGCTATATATAAGATCAGACAGAAGGGAAACGGAACTACGCCCTGTACAGCGCTGTATACCGGCAATGACGGCTCGCAGTGGGGGCTAATAAAGAACATATTGAACGTTTCTCTTTCCAGAAGTCCGCTGAAATGAGCAATTTCGTTCATTACGGCAGCCACACCAACCGCAATAGCGAATACGGGCATTGCACGTAAGATAGTTTTGTGATGCAAAAGCACCGAGCGGCTATATAACAGATATACGCCTACTGCAACCATCGAGCCGTGACATATCATAGTTTGAATATTTATTCCGATCGTGCCTATGAATACCGTGCTTGGATACAGCATTACGCAAATTCCCGCAAAAAGTCCGTATGTTGCCAAAAATGCTAAAAGTGAATTTTTTATCCGCTCATTGCGTATGATTCCGTAAAGAAGTCCTATATACATTGGCATTGAACAGAATTGAAACGGAAAGGCATACCACTGAAAATCTGATATAATTGATCCGTTTTCTGCCGTAAACGTATAATTTATCTGCTTATATATTTCCAGAACGGTAACAAGTATTGCAGTGTAGAACACCACTCTGTGAGTAGTCTTTTCGTTTTTCTTTTTTGATAATAAACAAAAGAAAACCGTAAATGCGAGAGTAATAAATAACCACAGTATATGGAACGCACCGAACATTTCAGGCTTTGTCATCTGAAGATCAAGCGTTTTTAAAATAAATATCAAAAAATTCAAATCAGTCACCTCTGAATTTTATTCTATCATAAAATGTCGTTTTTTTCAATAGAAAATGAAAATATTGTTTTTGATGTGCAGATATTGACAAGGAAATGATAAAAGAGGTATAATGCTAAGGAATATATAATGAAGGGAAGCTGCATATGCATCCAATAAAGCATTTTATAACTATAACGCGCCACCGACACGCTGTTATACGCCATTGCGCCAAGGCGGGCATACTGTACAGAGGACTGCTGCACGATCTGTCAAAATATTCACCTACTGAGTTTATACCGGGTGCAAAATATTACGTCGGTACAAGAAGCCCGAATGAGCTGGAAAGGGCAGATAAGGGGTATTCTTCAGCCTGGATGCACCACAAGGGAAGGAACAGACATCATTTTGAGTATTGGACCGATTACGATCCGATAACGAAGATGATGGCACCTATTGCTATGCCGCCCGTATTCGTTGCGGAAATGTTTTGTGACAGGGTAGCGGCGAGCAAAATATATCAGGGGAAGAATTATAAGGATAGCCACCCGATAGAATACTTCCATAAGGGAAAGGCTAACAGAAAAATACA
>JAFYMA010000182.1 GCA_017556845.1 Clostridia bacterium
ATCTTCCGCGCGGCATTTTTCGACCGCCTGCATACCGTCTGACGCTTCATCCGTTGCGTAGCCCTCAAATTCAGCGTATTTCTTTATCAGTTGGCGTATTTTTTCCTCGTCGTCAACAATAAGCAGCTTGTACATTTTTAAATTCCCCTTTTAGTTATTGCGTTAACATTTTCATATATAATTGTGACGTATGATTGATAATTACGTGTGCTTACGGTTATTCTTCGTTCTTCGGATTGAAATTCGCAAGCGGATTTTGCATCGTTGCCCTTTCAATATCCTCGTTTACGACGTGGGTGTATATCTGCGTTGTATTAAGCTGCTCGTGACCGAGTATCTCCTGCAAAATACGAACGTCAACGCCGCCCTCGCGGTACATGAGCGTCGCCGCCGTGTGACGCAGCTTATGAGTCGATAAATGCTTGTATTCGTATCCTGCATCCTTGAGATACTTTTCAACTCTTTTCTGTACGGCGTTGTTCGATATACGCTTCTGTCTCGTTGACAAAAATACCGGGTGCTTTCCCATTTCGATGCATTCTGCGTCCTTTCTTTCGTTCAGATATGCAATTATCGCATCTCTGCAGGCGGGATTTATGTAAACTACCCTTTCCTTCCGTCCCTTACCGATGACTCGTATCTGGCTCATCTGCCCGTCAAAATCCTCAAGATTTATCATAACAAGCTCCGATAGACGCATACCCGTATTCAAAAACAGAAGTATTATTGCGTAATCACGCAAGCGCGTGCAGGAGCGTGTGTCAGCGTTTATGACGTTCAACAGATGGGTGCTTTCCTCAAGTGTCAGAAATTTCGGCGCAGAATTGCGGATAAACGCCCCCTCTATGTCCTTTACGGGATTGTTTTTGCATATACGCACCGCAACGCACGCATACTTGTAAAGAGCCTTTATTGCAGACATTTTTCTTGCAAGAGTTCTTGCCGAAACTCCTCTGTCCGATCTCATATAAAGCTGATAATCGTATATTTCGGTAACGCTTACGCTGTCAAGAAAGGATGCGTCAACCGCCGACAGATCTATTTTTTCAAATTCCTCTCCGAACGTTTGCAGATCCTTTCTCGATGCGATGATAAATTTCAGAAAAATACGAAGATCGCATATATATTCGTCAACCGTTTTCGGCGTTCTGTTCTGACTTGTCAGCTTGTATACGCGGAAATCACGCAAAACGGGTGACATTATTGCATCGGCTATCAGTCGGTCGCTTGCCATATTCTCTTTCCTCCTTGCATCTTATGCGTTATTTATTATACAAAATTTTCAATTTGAATGTGTTACGAATGTGTAAAAGAAAGATCTTGCATCCGGGTATAACACAAAATCGGCAGAGGAAAAATATCCTCTGCCGAGATCCGTTATCATATTTACGTTAAACGCAATTATCAGCCAACGTACTTTTTAAGAGCTTCCGTAAGCTCCTCAACGGGCATTGAAGCTGTGATTATGAAGTCAACAGCAATACCTTCCTTGGAAGAAAGCTCCTCGCATTCCTTAAGGAAATACTCAAACGATGCAATATCGTTCTTGCATATCTTGAGTGCAGAATCTATAAAAATATGCGTAATATCGTAGTTGCTTGCGCAAATTCCCGCAACGAAGCCGTAAAGGGACTGGCCGTCCTCAACTGCATAATCAGCCGTATTGATAAGGCGAGCCTGGGACTTTATTTCTCTGATAAGCTTCGTGCCCTGCTCCAAGCATACAACAGCACCGCTGGACTCTGCCAACGCTTTGTTTGTAAGGTCGATAAGCTGTTTTGTTTTACCTGTGCCTTTAACGCCTGCAATTAATTTGATCATATTAACATCCTCCTGATCTGTGAGTTAATTACCCTATATATATAATACAATATTTTTCCGATTTTTGCAAGTCTTTTATAAAAAATTGTATAAAAAATTTTCAAAAATCTCTGTTTTTCATTAATAATGACTATGTATACGCCTTTAAAACCGAAGATACGGCTTATTTATCGAGTCTTTCGATAAGTCCTGCACGCATTTCCTCGTAGCCGGGCTTGCCCAGAAGTGCGAACATATTCTTCTTGTAAGCCTCAACGCCGGGCTGGTCGAAGGGATTTACGCCGAGCAGGTAGCCTGAAACACCGCACGCATATTCATAGAAGTACACGAGATAACCGAAGTTGTATTCATCTCTTTTATCAATATTTATTATCATATTGGGAACGCCGCCGTCAACGTGTGCAAGGATCGTACCCTTCTGAGCCATTTCGTTAACGTACGACAGTGTCTTTCCTGCAAGGAAGTTGAGAGTATCTACGTTTGCAGGATCGTAAGGAACCTCAACGTCAACGTTGGGCTCGCTGAACGTAACTACCGTTTCAAACAGATTTCTCATACCCATCTGGATATACTGACCGAGTGAGTGAAGGTCTGTTGAGAAGATAACGGATGCGGGGAATATGCCCTTGCCGTCCTTGCCCTCGCTCTCACCGTAAAGCTGCTTCCACCATTCGCTCATCATAGCAAACGAAGGCTCGTATGCGGCGAGTATCTCCGTCGTTTTGCCCTTTCTGTACAGAATATTTCTGTATGCGGCGTATGCAAGCGCGGGGTTTTCTTCAACGGGTGCAGACGTCATTTTTTCCATAGCATCGTTTGCACCGCGCATCATTTCGTCAATATCTGCTCCGCTTACGGCGATGGGAAGAAGTCCTACCGCTGTAAGAACGGAATATCTGCCGCCTATATCGTCGGGAACGACGAACGTTTCATAGCCCTTTTCATCAGCAAACGCCTTGAGCGTGCCTCTGCATTTATCCGTCGTTACGAAAATTCTTTCCTTAGCGCCCTCTGCACCGTATTTTTTCTCGATAAGCTCTCTGAAAATGCGGAATGCGATAGCAGGCTCCGTGGTCGTGCCGGATTTGCTTATTACGTTTATGCATACGTCCTTATCCTTGCATATTTCAAGCAGCTCCGCCGTTGCTGAGGGGCTGATCGTATTTCCTGCAAAGTATACGTCGGGCGTATCCTTTTTCATATTGTTGTAAAGGGGGCTTTTTACGAATTCTATCGCCGCTCTTGCGCCGAGATAAGAACCGCCGATACCGATAACGACGAATACGTCACAGCTCTTTTTGATCTTCTCCGCTGATGCCTTTATTCTTGCGTACTCCTCTTTATCGTAATTTACGGGATGCTTTACCCAGCCCGTAAAATCATTTCCGAGTCCGTCTGCATTTTTAAGCGTATCAGCCGCCGCGTAAAGTGCGGGAGATATTGCCTTCAATTCGTGATCGCCGACGAAATCGCCGAGATATTTTGTGTTAAGTGTTACTGCCATTTTTATATATCCTTTCTTTTATTACGAAATGTTACCGGGCGGCTTATTATCCGCCGAAAAAGCTCCTTAAAAGCTGAGTGAATATCTTAAAGAAGCCTATTTTTTCAACGGTGCTGTCGGCTGTGATATCGCTTTGTCCTATGAGCTTACCGTCTATCATATATCTGACGTATCCGACCGTCTGCCCCTTTTCAACGGGAGCGCTTATAAACGGAGGAACGTCTATTTCATACGTTATTTTTTTCACGTTCGCCTTTTCCGAAAGAGTGAAAAAGCCGCCGTGGGATACGTTCAATTCTCTTTCATACGCACCCTTGATCTGTATCGGCGCAAGCGGCGACGGGGCGTATCTTACCACGCCGTAATTTGAAAATCCGTAGTCAAGCAGAAGCCTTGCGCACTCGTTTCTCGTCTTACTTGCACTCGATGCCATAACAACGGCTATAAGCTGCATTCCGTCACGCTTTGCGGCGGCTGAAATGCAGAAGCCAGCCTTTGATGTTGAGCCCGTTTTAAGCCCGTTTGCTCCTTCGTAGAAGCGTATGAGCTTATTCGTGTTAGTAAGCCCGAACTGACCGTTTCTTATCGTATCCATCCAGATGGTCGTATAGTTGAATATCATTTCGTGCTTTAAAAGCTCCCTTGACATTACGGCTATATCTCTCGCCGTCGTCAGATGGTTTTTCGTTGAATCGTCAAGTCCCGTTACGTTTTCAAAAACGGTGTTTTTCATTCCGAGCCCGGCTGCCTTTTCGTTCATCCGTTCAACGAACGCCTGCTCGCTTCCGCAGATATATTCAGCCATTGCAACGGCACAGTCGTTTGCCGAGGCTACCGTTATGGATTTTATCATCTCGTCAGCCGTTATTTTTTCGCCCGGCTTCAGAAACACCTGTGAGCCGCCCATAGATGCGGCGTATTCGCTTACGGGAATATAGTCCTGCAATTTCACTCGCCCGTCCTGCACCGCTTCACATATCAGAAGCAGTGTCATTATCTTCGTGACTGACGCAGGGCTTAGCCGCTCGTCTGCATTGTCCTCGTAAAGCACCTTGCCGCTTTCCGCTTCTATCAGTATGACGCTTTTTGCATCGTACTGCTCGCCAAGCGGGCTTGCAAGGCAGGTCAGCGTAAGACAAACGCACAAGAACAGACACACCGTAAGCTTAATAATATATTTCATATATACCCCCCGTTATAGCTTTTTTTATACTTATATGCTGACTGCGGGGTATTTATTATCGTCCTTAAGAAAAAAGCACCGCGGCTTACGCCTTAAACGGTGCAAATTCTGCCAGAAGCTCATCGCAGTTGTCGGCGTGGATGTGTACTTCGATAGGCTGTCTGAGATCGAGTGAAAACAGACCCATAACGCTTTTTGCGTTTACAAGGTACTTACCGCTGATTATATCAACGTCACACTCTGCCTTCGTAGCAACAGCAACGAAATCATATACCGATTCG
>JAFYMA010000183.1 GCA_017556845.1 Clostridia bacterium
GGCAAAGGAGGAAGCGCCGAACGGCGTGCGTGTAAACTGCGTAGCGCCGGGATTTATAATGACGGATATGAACGCATCGCTTTCCGACGACGTCATATCAGATATAATATCAAAAACACCGCTCGGAAGATCGGGAATCGGTCTTGACGTGGCGTACGCAATATACTTTTTATGCTCGTATCAATCGTCGTTCATCACGGGCCAAACGTTGACCGTTGACGGCGGATATATCCTTTAAACGATAAAAATTTAATGTTTTTCGTTAAAAACTACTTGACAAACGTAAAATACTGTGATATACTCATCTCACGATATATCGAGTATTTTCACATTCAAGGAGTAGTTTTATGAAAAATTTAAGATCCATGGCAAGTATTCTGTATTACGCATTCACCGTGATGCTTTGCTTATCCGTACTGGCTCTCGTTGTGATCGTTGCAGCGTTTGCGATCCTGTCGGCGTTGGACTTACCGCTCAACACTTTACAGCTTTCCCCTGCGGTGTTCAAGCTGAACACGGAAGCTCTGGACATTACATCCCATGACACTGTATTCGTTACACTTGCAGAAGCTCTGAATATGGCAGCAGGCTCAGCCTTTGCCGCGGTGATATTCGGAAAATTAAGGTCAATGCTCCATCTTATCAAGGACGGCAAGCCCTTTGCCCAGCCGATAAGCAAAATACTTAAAAGCCTCGGAAACATAACGCTGATATACAGCATCTGCTCATTTATTTTGCAAGGAATAAGCTCGTTTGCCCTTGCACATTTCATAAATAAATTCGGTCATATATTCCAAAACGAATATATCACGTCTATCAACGTATCATCAACGGCAAACGCACATCTTATATGGGTAGCGTTACTGCTTTATCTGCTTGCGTATATATTCGATTACGGTCAGCAGCTTCAAAAATTATCCGACGAAACGCTGTGAGGTAAAAATGGCAATCATTCTGCGCTTGGACCGCGTAATGGCGGACAGAAAAATATCGTTAAACGAGCTTTCCGAAAAAGTCGGAATAGCAAACGTAAACCTCTCAAAAATAAAAACCGGCAAAATATCAGCCATCCGTTTTTCTACATTGGAGGCAATATGCGACGTGCTCGACTGCCAGCCGGGCGACATTCTCGAATTTCAGCGTGATAAGACGGAATAGATCCGTTTTCATCAACGGAAAAGTTGAAGTATCAATATTTTGCATAAAGATCGTTTTCTACGCAGGTAAATATTAAGATTGATCGGGTGATAATATGGAAAGCAAAAATGCTCTGTCAAAAAGAAAGAGCACTCGTTTAAACGGCTTTGATTACGGCAAAACAGGTGCGTATTTTTTAACGGTATGTACCGAAAACAGAAAAAACATCCTTTCAACGATCTCCGTAGGGGAGGGGTCTCCCCTCCCGACAAAAGGGTCTCCCCTCCCGATAAAAGGGTCTCCCCTCCCGATAAAAGGGTCTCCCCTCCCGATAAAAGGGTCTGCCCTCCCTATACTGTCACCTTGCGGAGAAATAGTAGACAGATGGATCAAAAGGATACCCGAAAAATATCCAAATGCATATGTTGACCGTTATGTAATCATGCCAAACCATATCCATATACTGCTGTCAATTGTAAATGATAATGAACGGGAAGACTCCCATAACGATACGTTCGGGAGGGGAGACCCCTTTAACGATACATTCGGGAGGGGAGACCCCTCCCCTACAACAACGGTGAATGCGGTGATGGGGTGGCTTAAATATCAGGCGACAAAAGAGATAAATCAATTTCAAAACACGGTGGGTGATAAAATATTTCAGCGCTCTTTTTTCGACCACATCGTACGCAATTATGATGACTATCACAAAATATGCAAATACATATACGAAAATCCGGCACGCTGGTATTATGACAAATTATACTCAGAAGAATGAGGGGAGATCCCCCTTAACGATACATTCGGGAGGGGAAACCCCTTTAACGATACATTCGGGAGGGGAAACCCCTCCCCTATCGATGCAAAAAAATTATTAATAACATTTCAGCAACAAATCAAAAACGAAACGAAAAAGCCTGTGCTGTATGATATGATCACAACGAAACGGAAAGCAAGAAAGGGATTTTATCATGAACAGAAACGATCAGCAGTTTATAGCACAGAAGATTCGCACGCAGTACACGGAAAAGCAGTCAAGCGACCTTGACGAGCTTCGCGCGCTTGATGCAAAGGTAAAGCGTCCTGCAAACGTATTTGCATACACATTCGGTATCATTTCATCAATAATTATGGGTTTTGGAATGAGCCTCGTTATGACAGACATCGGACACACGCTCGGAATCAGCAGCCCGATGATCCCCGGCATCATCATCGGCATTGTCGGTATGCTTATGGCGATCGTCAACTGCCCGATATACAAAAAGATCTTATCGTCACGCAAAAAGAAATACGCAGACAAGATAATCGCACTCAGTGAAAAGCTGATGCAGAAATAAGGATCACCGCAAGCGAGGAAAAATATCCTCGCTTATATTTTTCCCGTAACGTAATATAAAGATAATTTTTCTCAAAATACCGCCGATGCAAACAAAACTTTAACATTTGCGTGTTATAATACGGAAAACGATCATTATAAGCAAGTATTTATTTTTTATTAAGAGATACAACAGACGTTTGGGAGAAAATTATGTTTAAAATATTGGTAGTTGAAGACGACAAGGATCTGAATAAGAGCGTATGCTCGTTTCTGAACAGAAGCGGATACGAAGCTATCGGATGTCTTTGTGCGGACGATGCGTACGACGCAATGTACAAAACCACCTTTGACCTTATAGTATCCGACATTATGATGCCGAAGACTGACGGATTTGAATTTGCAAAAACGGTACGCTCGCTCAACAGTGATGTTCCGATACTGTTTATGACCGCAAGAGACGATTTTGCATCAAAGCAAAGGGGCTACCGCATAGGAATTGACGATTATATGACAAAGCCCGTCGATCTTGACGAGATGCTTCTGCGCATCGGTGCGCTTTTAAGACGCTCAAAAATTGCATCGAGCCGCCGCATTGAAATAGGCAGCTTTATAATGGATGCAGACGAAAGAAGCGCCGTTCTGAACGATGAGGAAATACCTCTGACGGCAAGAGAATTTGACCTGTTGTACAAGCTTTTGTCATATCCTAAAAAAACGTTCACACGCACGCAGCTCATGGACGAATTCTGGGACGTTGACACACAGGCAAGCACGAGAACGGTTGACGTATATATGACGAAGCTCCGTTCAAAGCTTTCAGAATGTGACAGCTTTGAAATCCAGACCGTTCACGGTCTTGGATACAAGGCGGTGATAAAATGAAGAATACCGCATTCCGCAAGGCACTTCGGCAGTTCAACAGCTTTCTTTTATTCTTCGTATCGGTCGGATTCGTGGTATCCTGCTGTATGATGCTGTTTTTGCAGGTGCTTTCAAAGCAGATGGGGCTCGTTTATACGCCCGAAAATATTGCCGATGCTGCAAAGATCACGTTTTTGAACGTCATTATCATCACCGTGCTGTTCAAAACACTCGACTATATCCGCCGTAAAATTATGGTCGAACGGCCCGTAAAAATGATAACCGATACGACCGAGCAGATAATGAAAGGCGATTTTTCCGCACGCGTGAAGCCGATGAACGCATCGGGCATGGAGGGCTTCAACAAGATCGGTCAGGCTATCAACTCAATGGCTCAGGAGCTTTCGGGGGTTGAAACGCTGCGAGCTGATTTTATAGCAAACGTATCGCACGAAATGAAAACTCCTCTGGCAGTAATACAGAATTACGCAACGCTTTTGCGATCGGACGGTATAACGGATGAAAAACGGGAAGAATACGCGCGCTTGATCGCAGATGCCTGCCGCCGCCTATCAGATATGATGACGAATATTCTCAAGCTCAACCGCCTTGAAAATCAGCAGATTTTTCCGAATACCGATACGTTTGAGCTTGGCGAGCAGCTATGCGAATGTCTTTTGAGATACGAAAGCGTGTGGGAAGAAAAGAATATCACGATACAAACGGATATTGCTCCTGACACGTTCGTACGCTCGGACAAGGAGCTTTTATTGCTCGTTTGGAACAACCTTTTTTCAAATGCGTTCAAATTCACCGACGAGGACGGAACGGTCACAGTTCGTCTTACGTCAGATGAAAAGCACGCGATCGTCAGCGTTACTGACACGGGCTGCGGAATGACGAGCGAGGTGGGAGAGCATATATTTGAAAAATTCTATCAGGGCGACACTTCACACGCAACGCAGGGCAACGGGCTCGGGCTGGCTTTGGTAAAAAGAGTGATAGATATTATACAAGGCGAAATATGCATCGACAGTGCGCTCGGCGTCGGCACTACGTTCACGGTCAGAATAGGAAAGGTACAAAGGTGAAATACAAAAAAGAGGATAAAAATGGATAACAATAACAAGCAAAACGGCTTTTCATATACTTATTCTGCCGGTCAGCAGGCTGAAATAAAGCGCATACGGGAAAGGTATTCACAGTCCGATGAAGCAGGGGATAAAATGAAGCAGTTAAGGGATCTTGATGCAAGCGTTACAAAAGCATCAACGGTCACGTCGCTAATCTTCGGAATCGTGGGAATACTGCTTTTAGGCTTCGGAATGAGCCTCATTATGACGGATATTTCATCATATATGGGCATTTACGGAAGCGAGGTGTTCATATTTGGAATTGCTATCGGATGTACGGGGCTTATTCTCTGCTTTCTTGCATATCCGATATATAACGCAATTACGAAAGCAAAAAGAAAAAAGCTCGCACCCGAAATACTCAGGCTCGCCGACGAGCTTATGAAAAACCAAAATTAAGAAATTAAAAATTTTATCAATACAGATATGAATAAGATCAACAAAGCCGAGATCAGTGCAAACACACCCAACAAAACCGAGCCTGCCGAGGATCCCTCAACTGCAAAGCCCGCGGAAACAACAGCACATACGGAAGATACTGCAAAAGCATCCGATTCGGAAGCTCCCGAAGAAGATACGACGGTTGCTCCCGACACAACAGAGCCTTCAGATGTTCCTACAACAATAATTTCTCGTGCTTAACAAAACAAGAGGTTGGCTCAATTCTTCAACTTAAGTCATCACCTTTTTCACTAAACTATTTTGTCAAGCAAAAACGGTTTATATTTACTCTGTCATATTTTAAATATCGGCTCGGCAACGATTTCAACTTTAATTTCAGTATTTTCTTCAGAACAAAAATGAAATAATACAAAAGCAACCGAAAACGGAAATTATCTGGGATCGGTTGCTTTTATTATTGAATTTACTATATCAATACAAATTACGAGTGTATCTTTCTTTTTATCGGAACGCCGACGTAAACACCCGGCTCTACTATATCCTTGACAACGACAGCGCCCGCACCGACGGTGCAGTCAGAGCAAATATTCGTATTGTTTTTCACCGTTGCGCCTATTCCGATATGAGTACGCGGGCCGACCGTCACAGTTCCTCCTAGCGACACGTTCGGAGAAATATGCGCATAGTCTGCAATTACGTTATCGTGCTCAACGATAGCGCCCGTGTTTACAATGCAGTAGTCGCCTACCGTAGCACAGGTGTTGATAACAGCGTTTGCCATAACGACCGTACCCTTGCCGATAGACACGTTATACGCTATCTGGGCTGACGGGTGAACGACGGATACCCAATTAACCGTATGCTTTTCGGATATCGCCTTTCGTATGGCGTTATCTCCGATACCTATTATAAAATCTGTATTACCGTCATTAAGTTCGTCAACGCTGTTACTCGTTCCGATTATGGAAAACCCCATAACCGTTCCCGTCGCCTTATCGTCAACGAAAAATATATCAGTATATCCGTTCTTGAGCGCATTGTCAGCGATCGCCTTACCGTGACCGCCTGCGCCGATAATTATCAATCTATTCATCCGTGACTGTCTCCACTTCACTACGCTTTAATTCCGATACGGCAAGCCATCCCCGCCGTGCTTTTCGTTTTATGTAATTATTCAAAGCAGCTTCTTACGATCTGAATGATCTTATCCTGCTGTTCGGGTGTCATTTTTATATCGCTGGGCAAGCAGAGTCCTCTTTGGAAAATATCTGCTCCGACGTCCGTTCCTTCTCCGGGAATATACGCGTCCGTCTTGCCTCTGCCCGTACCGTCCTTCGTTACGAAGCCGTGCATTCTGTAAAGCGGCTGCATGTGCATCGGCTTCCAAATAGGTCTGCCCTGTGCGTTGTATTTTGCAAGAGTGTCAAGTATCTCATCAGGACACGATTTGCCGCGTTCGGTGACATAACAAGTATCGTTATCGCTTCTTACCTGCTTGCACATAGCATCCTCGTTTATAAGCAGGCACGAAAGCCAGAAGTTCGGCTCTGTATTTTCACTGTCATACGGATTCATAGTTACGGGCAGATCCTTGAAGCCCTCTTTATATCTTTCGTATATTGCTTTTTTGCGTGCTATATGATCGTCGAGATGAACGAGCTGTCCTCTTACGACGCCCGCAACGACGTTGCTCATACGGTAGTTATAGCCTATTTCCTCGTGCTGATACCACGGCGCTCTTTCACGGCTTTGAGTTGACCACTTGCGCGCCTTGTTTGCCGCTGAAAGATCGTCAGTCAGAAGCATACCGCCCGCCGAGCCTGTGATTATCTTGTTTCCGTTAAAGGAAATTACGCTGTATTTGCCGAACGTGCCGGTCTGTCTTCCCTTGTACGTTGCGCCGAACGATTCTGCGGCATCTTCAATGATGACCGCGCCGTGACGGTGTGCGATAGCACATATCTCATCAAATTTTGCAGGTGTTCCGTAAAGGTTCACCACCATTACGACCTTCGTTTCAGGGTAAAGCTCAAACGCCTTTTCAAGTGCAACGGGGTCCATATTCCACGTATCGTATTCGGTATCTATGAACACGGGCGTCGCCTTTTCGTACATAATGGCGTTAACGGTCGCATCAAACGTCATATCCGTGCAGAATACCGTGTCGTTTGCCTTTACGCCCGCAAGCTTTACTGCAAGATGAAGCGCGGCTGTTCCGTTAGTCAGCGAAACGGCGTACTTACATCCGACCTTTTCACACACGCCTCGCTCAATAGCAACGAGATTTGACCCCTCCGTCGTTACCCAGTTAGTGTCGATCGCCTCGTTGATATAATCAATTTCGTTGCCGTGTATAGTCGGCGTGGCAAGCCAGATCTTTTCTTCAAACGCTTCAAATTTCATATCATTTCTCCTTTGACGGCAAAAAACGTATTATATCTGCACATCCTTACGGGCCTTTATCGCCATTCACAGCGAAAAATTCCGTGATTTGACATTGAAAAGGCACACACGGTATATTTTATATCATACCGACTATTTTTTCAATAGTTTTTTAACACTTTTAATTATTTTTTTACATTCGCACAGTCTTTTGCCGTATGTTCACAAAATAAATGATTTTTTAGGTTAAATAAAACATCTTTTGATGATATAATGATATTTACACAGTTTGAATGGAGAAATGTATGACAAATCACAGTCAGATAACGGAAAGTGAGCTATTTCCGAGGGGCTATATAAAAAAGCTGCTTTTACCGCTTGTGATAGAGCAGTTTCTCGCCGTTACCATAGGTCTTGCCGACACGATCATGGTAAGCAGCAACGGCGATGCGGCAATATCGGGCGTTTCGCTGGTTGACCAGATAAACGTCCTTTTGATACAGGTGTTTGCCGCATTGGCAACGGGCGGTGCTATCGTCGTATCCCAATACGTCGGAAGAAACGAAAAGGAAAACGCGCGTGCGGCGGCAAAGCAGCTTTTTCTGATAACGACGCTCGCCGCGTGCGTTATTATGGCTCTCTGCCTTTGCTTCTGCCCTTACATATTGCGTATGATATTCGGCGCGGTTGAAGACAGCGTAATGCAGAACTGCAAAACGTATTTTTATATGTCCGTCATCTCATACCCGTTTTTAGCGCTATATAATTCAGGGGCAGCAATGTTTCGTTCAATGGGCAAAAGCCGTATAACGATGTATATTTCTATCGTTATGAACACCATAAACGTCGCAGGAAACGCAATATTTATATTCGGCTTCGGTATGAGCGTTTTCGGTGCGGCTTTGGCAACGCTTATTTCACGCGCCACGGGTGCCGTCATAATTACGACGATGGCTCACAATAAAAACAACCCGATATACGTCGATTTCAAAAGCCTAAGGCTGAAATTTTCGCTGATAAAGCGCATTTTATACGTCGGTGTTCCGAACGGTATTGAAAACGGTATGTTTCAGATAGGAAAGCTGATGGTATCACGGATCATCGCCGATCTCGGAACTGCGGCGATCGCGGCAAATTCCGTTTCGGGAACTGTGGCAATGGTGTCAAATATCCCGGGCTCCGCAATAGGTCTGGGACTCGTCACGATAGTCGGTCAGGCTATGGGGGCAGGACTTCCGAAAACGGCGGAAAAGTATTCAAAAAAGCTGCTCGGACTTACATATTTACTGACAAATATCCTTAACATACTTATATTCGTTTTAGCTCCCTTCGTTATCGCAATGTACAGCGAGCTGTCGCCTGAGGCGACGAAGGACGCATTGAGAATAGTCCGTGTGTTCTGTATCGTATCGTCGGTCACGTGGCCTCTTGCGTTTACGCTGCCGAATTCTCTGCGCGCGGCGGGTGATGTCAGATTTACGCTCGTCGTTTCAATGAGCTCTATGTGGCTGTGCCGAGTTGCACTGTGCTATCTGCTGTGCTACACGTTCAATATGGGACTTGACGGAGTATGGTACGCAATGTACGCTGACTGGATGTTCAGAATAATCTTCTTCGTTACGAGATTTGCAAAAGGAAAATGGAAAAGCTGTAAGGTCATATAGCGGAATATTGTCAGCCCGTCCATCATACAATGCAGTAAAACGCCAAGGAGAGCATCGTATGAAAAACACGCAGATAGATATTCGGAAATTAAAGGAATGCATATCGTTAAAAGGGTCGGGGAAAGCCCGTATTTTCGGCTCGTCAGCCGTAAAATACTGCGTTTATCCTCTGACCCTTTTGTGCTTGCTTTTCGGTGTGATATTCACCTTTGAGGACACCGTAAAAGCCCTTTCCCGATCGGACACACCGCCAAAGCAAAGCGAAAGCACCGTTTTACAAAGCACGCCCGTGCAGGATACGCTTGAAAACGCTCCCGTGGTGCCCGAGGACGACTGTCCGTACGTTATAGGCATTGACGATCTTGAGCCGCTTGCATTGAAGGAATACTATTATCTCAACCGTGACGTTCTGCCCGACGATATATACGGCTTTAACTACAACCTTGTGCCGCAGGGGCATACGGGGATAATCCCCATATCGCTCGCACGGGAATCAAACGGCGGCGATATGTACATAAAAAACAAAACGGACTATGACCTTTGTGCAGATGATCTGCCGCCTCTTGACCTGCCCGACATTGCAAACACGGGAGAAATATCCGTCCTTATCGTGCATACGCACGGAACCGAAGCATATACGCCCGACGGCGTTTTGTCGGACGATCCGAACGATCCGTACAGCACGCGGTCAAAAAACAACGGTGAAAACGTAGTGTCGCTCGGAAAAATAATGGCAGACGTTTTTGAGCAATACGGAATAAAGACTCTTCATTACGACGTAGCGTTAGATACCACGATAGACGACTATTCAAAGGCTTATTCGGCATCGGCAAAAATAATAAAGGATACCCTTAAGGAGTATCCTTCAATACAGTATGTATTTGACATTCACAGAGATGCGGTAACCTTGTCAACGGGTGAAAAGGCAAAGGCTTTGTGCCAGGTTGACGGAAAGCGTGCCGCACAGGTAATGACCGTTGTCGGAAGCGACTTTCTCGGGCAGGATCATCCGAATTGGAAAAGCAATCTTGCCCTTGCTATAGCTTTGCAGGCTCGCCTTGAGGACGGATATACCGACCTTTGCCGCCCTATAACCGTAAAGCAGGGGGCGTTCAACCAGCATTTAAGCCCGTTCGGGCTTCTGCTTGAGATAGGAACTGACGGAAATACTCTGCAGGAAGCACAGTATTCCGCACAGCTTCTTGCACACGAGCTTGCGCAGGTAATAGCCGAAAATTAATTCTTATAAGACCTTCTTATAAACAGAACGACTCCGACGGCGGCGGCAACCATTATTATGACCGTAATTATAATACTCGGCACGATGGAGCGTGTTTCCTCATCGTCCGATGCACCGTTATCCGTCGGCAGTGTCTGCGACATCTGTGTTTCCTCGTTGAAAACGTCCTCGTCAGGCTTGCTTGTATCGCCCCTCGTGCTGTCAGTATCCCCGTCGGGTGATGACGTTGTGCCGCCCTCTGCCGTTTCGGTATCCTCGGGTACATTTGTATTATCCTCAGGTTCAGTTGCGGTGTCTTCAGGCTCGGTCGTCGTATCCTCGGGTATCGTCGTCGTATCCTCGGGTATCGTCGTTGTATCTTCGGGTATCGTTGTTGTATCCTCGGGTATCGTCGTTGTATCTTCAGGTATCGTCGTCGTATCCTCGGGTGTTGCCGTAGTATCCGCCGACGCTTCCGTATAATGCATATTTACGTTTTTCAATACAGCCTTAACGCTTTCGTGGATATCGAGCTTTTCCCAATTTTCTTCAGTCGATGAATAGTACACGTTTGCAAGAGATGAGCAACCGTCAAGCGATGATTCGCCGATCGTCTTAAGGCTTGCGGGAAGCGTCAGACTCTCAATGCTTCCGCAACCGAAAAATGCGTACGGAGCTATCGCCTCAACACCGTCGGGAACTGTGAATTCAGAC
>JAFYMA010000184.1 GCA_017556845.1 Clostridia bacterium
AAGACCGCCGAGAGAGTCTATCCATTCAAATACGAGCTTTGCAACGTATATGGGATAGCAAGGGGGAGTATTGTACATTGAATCGTTTTCTGCCATTACCTTATAGTCCATTACTGTGGGAATATCTTCTCTTGCGTTACCGAGAAGATCTTCTCTTACGATAACGATGGTAAGACCTGCGGGAGCAACGTTTTTCTGAGCGCCTGCGTAGATAACGCCGAATTTTGACACGTCAACGGGCTCTGAGAGAATGCACGATGACATATCAGCAACCAGCGGAATATCACCCGTGTCGGGAATGTAGTTGAATTTCGTACCGTATATGGTATTGTTGAAGCAGATGTGAACGTAGTCTGCATCAGGACGTATATCCTCCTTTGAAACCTTGGGAATATACGTAAAGTTCTTATCCTTTGATGATGCAACTGTTCTTGCATCGCCGTACTTTTCAGCTTCCTTGAACGCCTTACCTGAGAACTGACCGCTTACTATGTAGTCAGCCTTCTTATTTTTATTCATAAGATTAAGAGGAACCGAAGCGAACTGCAAGGACGCGCCGCCCTGCAAAAACAGGATCTTGTAATTGTCCGGCACGTTCATAATGCGTCTCAAGAGCTTTTCTGCATCCTTGATTATTTCATCGTAAACGGGAGAACGGTGGCTCATTTCCATAACGGACATACCACTGTCGCCATAGCAGACCATTTCCGCTGCTGCCTGCTCCAAAACGGGCATAGGAAGCGTGGAAGGACCTGCGGAAAAATTGTAAACTCTCTTCATAATAATGTTCCTTTCAATATATAACATTAATTAAAATCAAATCTTTCTCCTAATTATACATCTTTTTTTTCATCAAGTCAATAGATATACTGCAAAAAATAAAAAAATCAATATCACACGTTTGTTAATGTCTTTTTTGACAGATGTATTGACTTTTCGATAAAGTATTCGTATAATTATGAGTGATTGACATTATGGAGAACAAAGAGGAATATACTATGAACAATTATAATAAAAAGCGTTTTTTTGCGCTTTTCATCACTACACTCGTTTTAGCAGTGTCATTCGTATTCGGCACCGTATGCTACGGTCTGTCACTTTCTTATAACGCAGGAAGCGTTTACAAAAAGAGCTATTATCATTCCATGGCAACAGCGATCGAGCTGACGGGCGACCAAAGATATGATATAATGTCTATCGCTTTGTCACAGTTAGGTTATCACTCCGGCGACGGCGAGGACGAAATGCATGGAGAAAACGTGCTTGGAACAAAGAGCTTTGCCGAATTCAACAGAATATACGGCAAGGTAGATAACGAGCAGGGCAACGGCGAAAGCTACGGTTACTACTGGTGCTGCTGCTTCGTTTCCTGGTGTATGCGTCAGGCAGGCGTTTCAAAGAGCATCGTTCCCACGAAATGTGCAAGCAGAAAGATAATTTCCGCATTGGAGGAGGACGGCAATTACATAGATTCCTCATCGGGATACATTCCGAAATGCTCGGATATGATATTCTTCGGGGATGCCGACAGTATTTACGCAACCCACATCGGTTTCGTCGTAACTGTAAAGGACCGCACCGTTTATACGATCGAGGGCAACGGCAATAACCACGTTGTTGCAAGAAGCTACGATCTGTCCGATCCGTACATATTGGGCTTCAGCTGTATAGATTACGAACAGATCGACGGTATGAAATACGATTTTGCATATGCCGTCAATGAAGAAATATATCTGCCGCTGCTGACACTTCAGGATACGAACGTATACTCAGCTCCCGGAAAGGAAAACGAGCTGATATATACGTATAAGTCGGGACAGAAGATTGAGCCGATCACCTTCAGCGGCTGTTGGGCAAAGGTATCGACCCCGAACGGCGACGGCTGGCTTGACAGCGATCTGTGCGAGCCGATCGTTCCCGATATTGCGTACGCAGTAAAATTCTATCTGTGCGGCGGTACGGGCGGAGCGCTCGATAAAATAAGCTACGAGGGAGAGGAAATAAAGCTTTCCTCAACTGCACCTATAAGAACGGGCTATACGTTCAAGGGCTGGGCAGAAGAGCCCGACGGCAAGGTAAAATATCAGCCGGGCGACACTTACAAGGGCAAAAAGGGCGACAGCCTGAAAAGACTTTTTGCTATATGGGAGCCTGAGGTATGCACGGTAACGTATCTCAACGATGACGGCAGCGTTCTTTTGGAAAAGCAGGTTCCGTACGGAAGTAAGACTCCGCAGGCAAAAGCTCCGACAAAGCCGTCAGATGACGAATATTCATATAAATTCAGAGGCTGGTCACCGGCACCTGCGCCGATAGTATTCGGTGATATGACTTACACACCCACGTTCAAATCAACAGAAATACCCGTTGAAACGACTGCTCCAGAAACAAAAGCACCTGAAACTACAAAAAGTCCGGAAACGACAAAAATCCCCGAAACAACGGTACAGGCGCAGCAAGAAACGGAAGCAATACCGACAGAAAATCAAACAGAGCGTGAAACAGTAGCTGAGGATACTGTAATATCCGGATCAGATACGCTTTCGCCTTTGGAATCTTTGGCACCTGAAACGCAGACTGATGCATTTGACAGAGGCAGCGAGATAACAAATGCACCGACAGAGCAGGAAAAGCAAACATCAGACGATAGCGTTCAAAGCACGACGCCGTCAAGCCAGACGAATTCAGACGCCGATGAAAACGGCTCATCCAAAAGCACAGCACCTATGGTGATAATATCAATAATCGTTATTCTTGCACTTGCCTCAGGCGTTGTATTTATAATACTGAAAAAGAAAAAGGCTGCATAAAAGCATTCCCCCGACGGACGAACGTCCATCGGGGGAATTTTTATTTATCTGTCGAAAAGGGGTGTTGAGAAATATCTTTCTGCCGTATCGGGCAGAACCGTTATTACCGTTTTGCCCTTGCCGAGCTTCTTTGCAAGCTTTATTGCGGCAGCTACGTTCGTTCCGCTTGATATTCCGCACATAAGGCCCTCGCATTTTGCAAGTGCTTTTGCGGTCGTTATAGCCTCATCGTCCGTGATTATGCATATATCCTCGTATATTTCGCAGTTAAGAACGTCGGGGATAAGTCCGTCGCCTATACCCATCTGTATATGAGTTCCGATAGTTCCGCCCGCAAGAATTGCGGCATTTTCAGGCTCTACTGCCCATATGACTATATCGGGGTTTTGCGCCTTCAAGACCTCTCCTATACCCGTTATCGTTCCGCCCGTGCCTATTCCCGAAACAAAGCCGTGTATGGGGGCTGCTACCTGCTCCATTATCTCAAGCGCGGTATGGTGGCGGTGTGCCGTAGGATTTGCAATATTTTCAAACTGCTGGGGAATAAATACTCTCGGATCCTCCTTTTGCATACGGAGAGCCGTTTTCAGACATTCGTCAATGCAGTCACCTATATTTCCCGCATCGTGCACGAGCACCACCTCGGCACCGTAATGACGCACGAGCAGCCGGCGTTCCTCGCTTACCGAATCGGGCATTATGATAACCGTTTTATATCCTCTTACCGCACCGACGAGCGCAAGTCCTATGCCCTGGTTTCCCGACGTCGGCTCAACGATTATCGTATCGGGCTTTATTATCCCTCTTTTTTCTGCGTCAAGTATCATATTGTACGCCGTACGTGTTTTGATCGAGCCGCCGACGTTCAATCCCTCAAACTTAACAAGAACGTCAGCCGCATCGTCAGGAACTAATTTATTGCTCAATCTGACCATAGGCGTATGCCCGATAGCTTCAAGAATGTTGTTATATATCATAGCGTTAATCTCTTTTCTTATATATCATTACACTATTATATTACTCATGCTCCGATTTGTCAAGTGGAAATTGACCGAGTGTAAGCAATAGCCTCCGACGAGTTACCGCCGGAGGCTGTTTATCAGTTATATTTGGAAAGCTCTGCTTTTATGCTTTCTGCCTTTTCAATATATCCCTTGAGCTTTGCCTTTTCGCCGTTTACTACAGCCTCGGGCGCTTTTGCCACGAAGCCCTCGTTTGACAGCTTCTTTTCAAGGCGGTCTATCTCGCCCTGAGTTTTTACAAGCTCTGCATTAAGACGTGCTTTTTCCTTTTCAAAGTCAACGACCTCTGAAAGAGGAATGTATATTGCGCAGTCGTCGGTGATTATCGAAACAGCGTCCTCGCCCTTATACTCGTCTGTATAAACGACCTCGCTTGCAGATGCAAGACGTGTAAAGAAGCCTGACGTTTCATCATTGAACGTATCCTTCTTATCGCTCTTGATATATACAGTAGCCTTCTTTGACGGAGGAACGTTCATTTCCGCACGGCGATTTCTTACAGCCTTTACAGCGGAAATAAGAGACTGCATACGCTCCTCGTCAACGGGGAAATCGAGCTTTTCCGTGTATTCGGGATACGATGAGATCATAATGCTTTCGTCTTCGTGAGGCAGACTCTGATATATTTCCTCAGTGATAAACGGCATATAGGGATGAAGCAGCTTCAACGCCTCTGTCAGAACGTATGCTATGACGTTCTGAGCCGTCTTGTTATCCTCGGAGCCTTTATCATTGAAGCGGGGCTTCAAAAGCTCGATATACCAGTCGCAGAAGTTATCCCAGATAAAGTCGTACAGCTTGCTCACCGCGATGCCCAGTTCGAACTTCTCCAGGTTATCGGTGACCGCCTGGGTCAACTCGTTGAAGCGGGACAGAATCCA